>NZ_PENV01000042.1:0-1504 GCF_003144375.1 Proteus genomosp. 4 str. ATCC 51469 | reverse complement strand
CTGTCTCACGACGTTCTAAACCCAGCTCGCGTACCACTTTAAATGGCGAACAGCCATACCCTTGGGACCTACTTCAGCCCCAGGATGTGATGAGCCGACATCGAGGTGCCAAACACCGCCGTCGATATGAACTCTTGGGCGGTATCAGCCTGTTATCCCCGGAGTACCTTTTATCCGTTGAGCGATGGCCCTTCCATTCAGAACCACCGGATCACTAAGACCTACTTTCGTACCTGCTCGAGCCGTCACTCTCACAGTCAAGCTGGCTTATGCCTTTGCACTAACCGCATGATGTCCGACCATGCTTAGCCAACCTTCGTGCTCCTCCGTTACTCTTTAGGAGGAGACCGCCCCAGTCAAACTACCCACCAGACACGGTCCCCGATCCAGATTATGGACCTAGGTTAGAACATCAAACGTTAAAGGGTGGTATTTCAAGGTTGACTCCATGCAGACTGGCGTCCACATTTCATAGTCTCCCACCTATCCTACACATCAAGGCTCAATGTTCAGTGTCAAGCTATAGTAAAGGTTCACGGGGTCTTTCCGTCTTGCCGCGGGTACACTGCATCTTCACAGCGAGTTCAATTTCACTGAGTCTCGGGTGGAGACAGCCTGGCCATCATTACGCCATTCGTGCAGGTCGGAACTTACCCGACAAGGAATTTCGCTACCTTAGGACCGTTATAGTTACGGCCGCCGTTTACTGGGGCTTCGATCAAGAGCTTCTCCTTACGGATAACCCCATCAATTAACCTTCCAGCACCGGGCAGGCGTCACACCGTATACGTCCACTTTCGTGTTTGCACAGTGCTGTGTTTTTAATAAACAGTTGCAGCCAGCTGGTATCTTCGACTGGCTTCGGCTCCGTCCGCAAGGGACTTCACTTACCGCCAGCGTGCCTTCTCCCGAAGTTACGGCACCATTTTGCCTAGTTCCTTCACCCGAGTTCTCTCAAGCGCCTGAGTATTCTCTACCTGACCACCTGTGTCGGTTTGGGGTACGATTGTTGGTAACCTGAAGCTTAGAGGCTTTTCCTGGAAGCAGGGCATCAATTGCTTCACCACCTTAGTGGTTCGTCATCACACCTCAGCATTAAGTGACCGGATTTGCCTAATCACTCTGCCTACATGCTTGAACCGGGACGACCGTCGCCCGGACAACCTAGCCTTCTCCGTTCCCCCATCGCAGTTACCACCAGTACGGGAATATTAACCCGTTTCCCATCGACTACGCTTTTCAGCCTCGCCTTAGGGGTCGACTCACCCTGCCCCGATTAACGTTGGACAGGAACCCTTGGTCTTCCGGCGTGCGGGTTTTTCACCCGCATTATCGTTACTTATGTCAGCATTCGCACTTCTGATACCTCCAGCATGCCTCACAGCACACCTTCGCAGGCTTACAGAACGCTCCCCTACCCAACAATACATAGTATTGCTGCCGCAGCTTCGGTGCATGGTTTAGCCCCGTTACATCTTCCGCGCGGGCCGACTCGACCAGTGAG
>NZ_PENV01000041.1:0-1523 GCF_003144375.1 Proteus genomosp. 4 str. ATCC 51469 | reverse complement strand
TCACGGTGTACTTGAGATTCTGTAGTACGAGCACCAATGGCACCCCAACTCATTAAATCAGCAACGTATTGAGGCGTTATCATATCTAAAAACTCGCCAGCTGTTGGCAAGCCACTATCTATACTATGTGGGTAACGAGTAGAATAATCGACAATAGAAGCTTGATTTAATACGATAGTATAATATTTCTCATTTTTACCGTGCTGTGAAGTTCTATAAAAATCAAAGGTTAATTTAAGAACTTCATTATTAGAAATGGCAACTAATAACAAAGGTGATGATTTATCAATATTTTTAATAAACTCTATTGGATGATGGGATACATTTTGATTTCTTGTTATCGTGCTACTATATTCAATAATAATAATTTCATCTTCCTTTCCTTCTTGGCATTTATTTCCAATAGAGTCAATTGTTCCACATCATCTTGAAATTAATCCTTGTTGTTTTCCTTCAATTGTTAAATAAATTAAGTTTCCCATTTTAATTTTTTAATCCTTTAATTATAATAACCTTAAATATACAACCATAATAAAAAATTAAAAATCAAATAAAGAATAGGGATATTAATATGAAATTAAAAATAGTTACCATTCTATTTATTATCTGCTTATAACGAGAATGCGGAGGCTCAAGCAAAAATAGGTTCTTTCTACATTAATGGAAATTTATATTTCCCTAAAGATTATGAATTGGCCATGAAGTGGCTACTAAAATCGTCTAGTAAAAATAATCCTACTGCACAGTTTTATATAGGATATATGTATGATGATGGTTTAGGTGTTATACAAAATTACTATATAGCAATTGAATGGTATTTAAAATCTGCAGAGCAGAATTTTAGTAGAGCACAGAATAATCTAGGTCTTTTATATTTAGATGGTCTTGGTACTAAACAAGACTACGAAAAAGCAATGGAGTGGTATTTAAAAGCAGTTAGTAATGGGCATATCAAAACAAACAATAATATTGCTTATTCATATCAACATGGCTTAGGAGTTGATCAGGATTATCAGAAAGCAATGATCTTCTATTTAAAGGCGGCTGAAGATAATGATCCCTCAGCTATTTATAATATTGGTTATTTATATGAAAAAGGATTGGGTGTCATTGCTGACAAAGAAAAAGCATGTGAATGGTATCAAAAGTCATATGAGCTTGGGTTTAAACCCGCTAAATTTAGACTTGATCTATTAAAGGTACATGACTAACTTATTTTCTTTTTCATAAAAAAATACCGTTGATTAATTATCAACGGTATTACAGTTTGTGTACTAATATAATATCAGTTAACCGCGACGAGCAACAACCGCATCTGCTAATTGGCGTAACAGCGTTTCGGTATCATCCCAACCAATACAAGCATCGGTGATACTTTTACCGTAAACCAAAGGCTCACCACTCTCTAATGACTGGCTACCTTCCACTAAATGACTCTCAATCATAACGCCGATTAATGCTTTTTCACCTGAGCTAATTTGTTGGCAAATATCAGCACCAACTTCCATTTGTTTCTCAAATTT
>NZ_PENV01000040.1:0-1838 GCF_003144375.1 Proteus genomosp. 4 str. ATCC 51469 | reverse complement strand
TTCGGCAACAGGAAGAAATAAAGCAAATTTGTTCAACCTCACCAGAGCAGTGTAAACAGCAGTATGGATATTTAGTTGAACAATGGAATGCTTTCGATACAGCAATAAAACATCTTGCCACAGATAAATCGTTGCCTGATGATTTTCGTGATTATCTGCCTGCAGTGTATATGTTGAGTATGGATGCGACAGGGATCACAGTCGAACATCAGTGGGCTAAACGATTTGAGGCAATGGGGCTTGAACCAGAAGCAGCCGGTTTGATAGCAATGGCTCTTCCCGGAATGATTAATGGTGGGAGTGGTAAAGGAAATAAAGGTACGACTCCAAAGCAACCTAACTCTCATAACCCAGTAAATATTGCAACTAATTTTACTAAAACACCTCAAGCTATTTGGGGGCGTTCTACAGAGGATATAGCTCAAGATTTTAAAGCCGCAGGCTATCAAGTTAATGTTCGTCAATCAACACGAGGTTCTGGCCAAGCAGTTATTATTGAGGTTAAAGGACATCCTGAAATTAGTCAAATCCAATATCACCCAGGAGGAGGTAAACATGGCGGTAGTTATTATAAAGTATCCACAACAACACAAGGTACAATGAAAGTTGTAGACCCAAGTACATACAAAACAATGTAAAATGAGAAAGCCACAATAATTGATAAAACTAAAGAGTAGATATTATGAAACAATTGGAATGGATTACTCGTGCTTTTATGCAGCCAAGTAATATCCAAATAAGTTTATTCCCTGATTTTGTAAATGTTGCAGATCAACTTGCTGTTGAATGGGAAATTGCACTAGATGATATAAACTATGAGTTATTATCTGTTGAACAATGTTCAACAATAAAAGAGTTTGATGATTATATGTTATCAATCAGCGGTCCAAATAATGTACGTTTTTGGAGTAATGAAGCACTTGCATCCAGTATGGAATGGGAAAAAATGAGAGTGCTAGCTCGAAAAGTTGTAGTCAGTATGGGATGGGCTACAACGCCTCCTCCTAATGATAATGCAATATATATCAATCATGAGTAATAAATTATTGAAATAAGATTTCTATTATATAATGGAACCTTTTATTTACCTCACACATCAGCTAACCGGATAATCAACTATCCGGCTTAGCAATAGGGACTACCTTCGTTAGTTGCGCAGGTTATCGACTTAGCAACCACGGTGGACACTATTCGTGGTACGAACCAAGCGAAAGCTGATTCAAAACTCGATAATCTTTCTGATACTGCTTACGACAATCTCTATCAAGCCCTTTCAGAAACCAACGATAACGTCACCGAGCGTGATATTCAAAATCACCTCTTCCAGCAAGCCTTACAGGATTATACCAACCGATCTGATTTTGGCGCGGGGGGAAATATACCCGTGCAATCCAAGCTATCACCGCATTTACACAAGGTGTAATGGGCAACAATATTGTTACCGCTATTGCTAATGGTTCCGTGCCTTATCTTGCCAACGAAGTGAAAAACCAAATCCAAGGTAATAGTGTTGAAAGTGATATTCAGCGTACGATAGCGCACGGCTTACTGAATGCAGGCCTTGCATTGGCAAAAGGCGAGAATGCAGTAGTGCAAGCCTCTGGCGCAATGATAGGGGAAACAGTGGGTATTTTATCGCACTCACTTTATGGCAAAACCCCCGAAGAACTCACCGAAACTGAAAAGCAGAATATAAGTGCATGGGCAACGTTAACTTCCGGGATTGTTGGCGGTTTAATCAGCGATAATAGTGCAGGTGTTGCCAATGCTGCCCAAGCAGGGAAAGTGGTGGTTGAGAATAATTATCTAACAGCCAAACAAATAACTTCATGGCTTGA
>NZ_PENV01000039.1:0-4690 GCF_003144375.1 Proteus genomosp. 4 str. ATCC 51469 | reverse complement strand
AATCACCTCTTCCAGCAAGCCTTACAGGATTATACCAGCCGATCTGACTTTGGTACTGGGGGTAAATACACCCGTGCCATCCAAGCCATCACCGCATTTACGCAAGGTGTAATGGGCAACAATATTGTCACCGCGATTGCCAATGGCTCCGCGCCTTATCTTGCCAATGAAGTGAAAAACCAAATTCAAGGTAATAGTGTTGAAAGTGATATCCAGCGCACGATAGCGCACGTATTACTCAATGCAGGCCTTGCACTGGCAAAAGATGAGAATGCAGTAGTGCAAGCTTCTGGCGCAATGACAGGGGAAACAGTGGGTATTTTATCTCACTCACTTTATGGCAAAACCCCGAAGAACTCACCGAGACTGAAAAGCAGAATATAAGTGCATGGGCAACGTTAACTTCCGGGATTGTTGGCGGTTTAATCAGCGATAATAGCACTGGCGTTGCCAATGCTGCCCAAGCCGGGAAAGTGGTGGTTGAGAATAATTGGTTGAGCACCAATCAACTAGAAAATTTTGCACATAAAGCAAGAACTTGTGTCGGTGAAGAATGTCAGCAAGTTATTCGTGATATGGTTGATGCCAATATTCGGCAACAGGAAGAAATAAAGCAAATTTGTTCAACCTCACCAGAGCAGTGTAAACAGCAGTATGGATATTTAGTTGAACAATGGAATGCTTTCGATACAGCAATAAAACATCTTGCCGCAGATAAATCGTTGCCTGATGATTTTCGTGATTATCTGCCTGCAGTGTATATGTTGAGTATGGATGCGACAGGGCTCACAGTCGAACACAAGTGGGCTAAACGATTTGAGGCAATAGGATTAGATAAAGAAACCTCCATGGTGATGGCTATGACACTTCCTATGCTGATTGGTAGCCAAGGAGCTAAAGGAGGTGGAAATAAAGTCATTAATCAAACTAAAATCAATCCTAATCAGATAAAAGAAAATATCGTTACCAGCCAGAGAGGGAATAATTCAAGCAATTTTAAAGTGCATGTAGATAAGGAAGCTGAACTTAATAGTTCACTTAACAAATTTCCTTTGAATCCTCACGAATTAACAAAAGTTTTAGATGTTAAACCTAAAATATCGACTACTCAACATGGAACAACGAGGATGCTTTGGGAACCAAATGCGAATACAAGAATACGTTATGAAAGTCATCCAGGAGATAGTGGTCCTTTTAATCCTCGTCATCATGGAGAGCATTATCATATCGAAATTAAGCCAAATAACTTAACTTGGAATCAAGCTAAAAAACAAAATGCTATTCAGAAAGTAAAACCAGAAAATTATGAGGTTGGGCATGGAACGGGATTCTTACCAAATGAACGACATCCGGGAAAATAAATATGTTACTAAATGATCTACCTATTTCTGATGGAAGAATAACAAAAATAGAGTCAACAGTCTCTGAATTGAAGTTATTCTTTACAGATTGGAATGAAAATGAGTGGGTTGTTATTTTTTATGAAGTATTATCCATACAATCAATGAGTGTTGAGAATGAAGATTTATCTCATGTACAGCAGAAAGAAAATGATATTTTTAAGTCAATGACTCTAGAATATTATACCGATGAAGTTGGAGAACGATTTTATAGCTATAATTTTTATAGTGTGTGGTCAGAAAGTGCATTATTGAAAGTAATTGCAACAAATGAGTATGACATTAAAGCATGTTTCACATAGTTTTTATATTAGTATCAAATGATATTGTTACCGCGATTACTAATGGCTCAGCGCCTTATCTTGCCAACGAAGTGAAAAACCAAATTTAAGGCAACAGTGTTGAAAGTGATATTCAGCGCACGATAGCGCATGGATTACTGAATGCAGGCCTTGCGTTGGCAAAAGGTGAGAATGCAGTAGTGCAAGCTTCTGGCGCAATGACAGGGGAAACAGTGGGGATTTTATCGCACTCACTTTATGGCAAAACCCCCGAAGAACTCACCGAGACTGAAAAGCAGAATATAAGTGCATGGGCAACGTTAACTTCTGGTATTGTCGGCGGTTTAATTAGCGATAATAGCACCGGCGTTGCCAATGCTGCCCAAGCAGGGAAAGTGGTGGTTGAGAATAATGCGATAGGTGCTGCTAAGCCAATCATTAAAGGCCTAGAAAAGGGTTACGAATGGTGCATGAAAAATGCGACCTGTCGAAATGGTCTTATGCAATTAGGGGTAAATTTTGGTTTAACATCAGCGCAAATTCAAGAAGCCATGGATGCTGGAGCTGCTGCCAGAAATGGTGATATAAAAGCCATGAGGAACCTTTCACCGGAACAGGTTGCTTATATTGATGAACAAATAATTCATAACAAAGGGATCGCAAGGTTAATATTTGGCTCTGAACCTTGGGGTGGCAGGCTTGGTATACCATCACATACTGGTGGTAATCAAATGCCAGATCAAGATAGGATTGATACGGGTGGCAATCAGATACCAGACCAAGGGCAGACTGATACTGGAGGAGATCAAATATCAGTCCAAATTTGGACAGATACTGGTGGTGACCAGATACCTAAACCAAGAGATAACTTGACAGAAACACCAGTACCTGAAAAACCAACGTTAGATGACCTTGCTTATCTGGACAAAATTACGCAAGGTGAACATGCGGGGATCAGAAATAAAGAGGGTCGGCCAGTTGGTTCCGTTATTAATGATGTTCAAAAATCAAGACCTTCGGATATTTTAGTTCAAGAAGATGGTCGTTGGATCGTTAAAGGTTCTGGAGGAAAAGTTCATATAATTGAATCTGATGGAGAAGTAGTTACTTCTTTTTATAATCCGAAAGCAAATACAGATAACAGAGTCAAAAAAGGTGAATGGCAGCGCCCTTCTAATGAGCAATTAGATGACTTTAAAGAAAAATTCTCTGATTATATCAAATGGTGATGATATGGATTTATTACAAAAAGAATGTATTGCAAGTGTAACTCTATATGATGTGAGAGCCTCCGAAGGTGAATTAATGGTTTACGAAGGATGCATCGATTATGTATTAGCTAATTGCTCTGATGCAGAAATACTCAAAATCACGGGCTGTGAAAATGGGGAAGAACTATCATTTTACAAGGACGAACTTATTAGATTAATCAAAATGGTTGGAAATCCGGAATACCTTCCTGATAGGTACAAAGATCTATAAAAAATAATGATATAGTGGCTATTTAAAGAGTCACTATGCCAACAAATTTTAATCTCTTACCTTAATTACTTTACTCCCCCTCAGCCAGCCGGATAGCCACTGTCCGGCTTGGCGGGTGAGCGTGACGTTGCTGCCCACTGTAAATCCTAATTCACTCCACCACTTACCTCTGATAGTCAGTTTTGGACTTGCAATTATGGACTAATTCTCTGGTGCTAGTTTTTCTAATCTAAATTACGATCAATCTCTATCAAGCCCTTTTAGAAACCAACGATAACGTCACCGAGCGTGATATTCAAAATCACCTCTTCCAGCAAGCGCGACAAGATTTTCAGGATCAGGTGAAAAAATAAACATGGTGCCAATGAATTCTAATTTAAATCCTAGTGAATGGAAAAAAATGGAGAATATATGGGCAAGATCGTTAAAAGATAATAAAGAGATAAGCGTTAAGATAGAGCCTGTATATATAAGGAATAGTGATAGGCCGAGTAGTATTAACGTTACATACAAAATAGGAAATGAGCCCCCTATAGAAAGGACGTTTATTAATGACTCTAAAGGTGAAAAATGAAAACAGATCAGGAAATATATAATAATATAGGTACGTTATTGTATAACATAGCTCCTAATGAGGCTAAAAAGATAAATATGAGGGCTAATTTATCAGTTGAAGGTAATACATGTGAATATGAATATGATTATCTTGACAATGAAAATTCATTGAAATGGCTTACAGCTGGTGGTGTTGCAAATACACATATGCTCCACAATTTGGTTGAACTGAGAAATTATTATATAGAACATAATTTAACTAATGATCTACCTATTTGGAAAGGCTGTGAAGTAACTTTAGATTTAGAAACAATGAAAATTAATATAGATTTTAAGTACGAAAATTAAATTACAATCTCGAACGCTATTGTGGATCCCAAAGGGATCCACCTTGTGACTTTACTCTCCTTCAGCTTCTTACCAATAATAGTCAGTTGGGAGTGGACAGTTGAAAGTGATATTCAGCGCACCATTACCCACGGCTTACTGAATGCCAGCCTTGCGTTGGCAAAAGGTGAGAATGCAGTAGTACAAGCCTCTGGTGCAATGACAGGGGAAACAGTGGGTATTTTATCGCACTCACTTTATGGCAAAACCCCCGAAGAACTCACCGAGACTGAAAAGCAGAATATAAGTGCATGGGCAACGTTAACTTCCGGGATTGTCGGCGGTTTAATCAGCGATAATAGCACCGGAGTTGCCAATGCCGCCCAAGCCGGGAAAGTGGTGGTTGAGAATAATTATTTAACAGCCAAACAAATAACTTCATGGCTTGAAAAGTATTATCTTGCTTCTACAGATGAGGAAAAGAAACATTTAGTTGAATTAGGAAATAATGTCGATGTAGAACAACAGCAAAAAGCGATAGAAACTAGGATCACTAAAGAACATTTGGTTCAACAACAAGATGAATTAATTTTACTTATTCAATCAGCAGATTGTAATGCTCATTGCAAATCAATTGCTGAATAT
>NZ_PENV01000038.1:0-4838 GCF_003144375.1 Proteus genomosp. 4 str. ATCC 51469 | reverse complement strand
GTCAACAAGCTGTAATTTAAAAGCGAGAGAATAATCGCGTTGAGTTCGTTTAGTGATTGGTTTCATTACATTCTCCAATTTCAGATTGGAAAAGTGTTAACCTTATTTAGGACGGGTCATTCATAGCAAAAAAAGATCCCCTAGGGGATCTTTTTTATTGCTAAATTCGTTATTACCAGTTTTTATTGAAAATACGATCTAAGCTCCATTTACCTGGACCTGTGATAACCAGTAATAAATATCCGCCTGCAATTGTCATGTTTTTCATAAACATTAATTGGTTCATGCCTTCAGCAAAATTGCTGTGGAACAGCAGTGCGGTTAGAAGAGTAAATACCGCAGTAAAGATTGCTGTTGTGCGAGTTAAGAAACCAAATAAGATGGCTAATCCACCGCCTAATTCTAATAAAATAGTTAGTGGTAATAAGAAACCGGGAACGCCCATTGCTTGCATATATTGCTGTGTACCTTCGTAACCACCAATTTTTCCGTAGCCTGCGCTGATAAATAAAATCGGCATTAAAATACGGGCAATTAATAACGCAATGTCTTCAAATTTTTTCATGATATTTATTCCTAATTAAACTCTATTATCTGCAATGTATATCTGTTTATATTTGTATTTTCGCTGGTTAATTTTCTATTTTTAGAATTAATAACCACGGCTACGGTGTGAGATGTACAATAATGGGAAATTGAAAAAGAGGATATTAAGAAGAATTAACATTCTTAGACAAAAAAATTGATGTTCAATCTGAGGTTTTTTTGAAGGACTTCTGTATTGCCCGAATTAAGCCAAATGCACCGATAGCGCGTTGTCCTAACCGTATGATTTTTTTAGGGTGTTTAATACTGTAAAGAGAGATAAAACTTGCACCGACTAAAAATGCAGGTTTTAAAGAGACTAAAATTCGCCACGCTTTATCATAAGGTTCTGTCACATCAAGCCAAGTTTGCGTGCTTTGCCCCAAATCAGAGCGCTGTTGCTGAATTTTATTCAACAACAGCTTTTTACGTCTTGAAAGAACACTCTGCTTATTTTGTTTGTTCATCATGATATTGCTCCAAAAGACGTTTATCTAGTTCCAGCTGTTGGCGAGTATCGCCTAATAAGGTGGAATTTCGTGCTTTTTTTAATGTCATGATGGCGCCAATAAGGGCGCAGAAAAGCAAAATCGCGGTTGTAACCGCTAAAGCATAAATTCGGTATTCTGGGGGGATAACCCAAAATAACAATATAAGCAGGCTCATTAGGCCAAAAGCGGTGAGTAACAGTGTGACACCAGCCATTAAAATAAGCTGGATCAGGGTGGTTTTTTCTTCTTCCAGTTCAATGGCAATTAGTTGTAGGCGAGTTTCAACCATGCCTATAACGATAGCACCAATTCTACTGAGAGAATTCAGAACCCCAGATGCGGGGCCCTGTGGTCTTTGAGTATCACTCATTATAAATTAGCGTTTTGCAAGTAGAACGCCAAGAACAACACCAACAGCAGCACCGATACCAACACCTGTCCATGGATTTTCGCGAACATAGTTATCTGCTTTTCCTGCCATTTCTTTGGTGTTATCGACAATTTCTCGACCTGCATCACTGAGTTTTGCACGAGAACCTTTTATTGCCGATTCTGCTTTTGCACGCAGGCTTTGGATTTCTTCTTTGGATTTATCTGCAGAGGAGTTCAGCACTTCTTCTAGAGTATCAGCAAGAGATTTCAATTCACTACGCAGATCTTCATTTGAACGTTGTTGAGACATAATTAACTCCTTTAATAGAGATAGAATGTAGTACTTATAACAATAGACTAATTTTACAGCTTAATGAAATTAAATAACGACTTAAAAGTGAAAAAAAGAGATAAATCTTAATTGAATGGCAGAATTAAAGGAGCTTAGAAGCGTGTATCCTAAAAAAAAGACCTGCTCAATAAGATGAAACAGGCCTCTATTATTTTTTGCTGTGTAATTACTGTCGGAATATCTTGATAATATTTAATTCGTATTAAGCTTTTCTTTTCTTTTTAATAACCACCCAGATGCTACCAATTAAACCGATTACTAATAGGCAAACAGGTAATAGCATAAGAATATTCATTAAATGGTGTTCATACTGACGAAAAAGTGGACTATTACCTAATACATAACCCAATGTGGTCAGTATACCAACCCATAAAAGACCGCTTAGCCAATTAAAAATTTGAAAGCGGGTATTATTTAATCCAGCAAGGCCAGCAATGGTTGGCAACAATGTTCTAACGAACGCTAAAAAGCGACCAATAAGTAATGCGGCTAAGCCATGGCGATGAAAAAGCCCATGTGCGCGCTGGTGATAGTGTTCTGGTAGATGCGACAGCCAACTACGCACTAATTTGGTATTACCAAGCCATCGTCCTTGAAGATAGCCTAGCCAACAGCCTAGACTCGCACCTGCGGTTAAAATAAGTAAGGTCAATGGAAAGTCCATTGTATCTTTAGCAATTAACACACCCACTAAAATTAATAAGCTATCTCCTGGTAAGAAAGCCGCGGGTAATACTCCGTTTTCTAGGAATAGTATGGTGAATAATAAAATGTAGATAATCCATATTAATGAAGGATTAGCTAAGGTTTCGTAATCTTGATGCCATAGCGCCAAGAAGAGCTCTCTTACGATTTCCATATAAAAGGCTTCCTAAAACTGAGTCATTTGGGGGTAAATATAAATTCAATAAGTGTTGTAATCCATTTACCCGTTTTCCACTTCATAGGGTCTATTTTTCATCGTTTAAAACAGCAACACTCTAACAAAATCAGGAAAAACTAGACAGAAAATTTTTCAACTCTATTACGACATAACTTACCCATAGATATGTGATCTTGAAAAATAGACATCTAATCTCTTTTCGAGTTCAGAGTAGGGGATTTTTTAAAAGAAAACCTTAAGGACTTGAATGCCAAAAAGAGAAATATCACATTTTAGTTTAATCAAGAAAGATAAACTTTTAATATCATTTGAAAGAAAATAAATGGATATCTTATTTATATTATTCATCTTTTTTTGTCTGTTATTTATACAGTTACAAATAGATAGCGTGACTAATTGTTAGTGATTATGTTAATAAAAAAACTGTTCGATTGATTAAAAGAATAAAAAATAACAGAGTAAAAATAAAAAATAAGTAATGCGACTAAGTATAACTTACTGATAATAATAATTTCTTTCATTTCCGATCGGTATACTAAAAAGAACAAAATCCTATTATGATCACAGATATGTTATTTCTTTGTTAACAATAACGGTTAATGCTGTATATTTTGCATAATCAGCTTTTCAGCGCGATTCAATTCCTTATACTGGCATTGCAAACACTCAAAAATGCCTTTTTTAAATATTATTTTAAGTAATGGAATAGCTATGGATAAACAACAATCCAGAGTCTTCAGCCTGTTCTTTAAGGGAAGCCTCGTCAAACAAATACTCGTTGGTTTAGTTGCAGGGATCTTACTCGCTTGGTTAGCACCAGAAGTTGCCAAGATGATGAGTTTGTTAGGTACTCTGTTTATTAATGCTCTAAAAGCTGTTGCGCCAGTATTGGTATGGGTGCTGGTAATGGCTTCGATTGCGAATCACCGTCAAGGGCAAAAATCAAATATTCGCCCCGTGTTAGTTTTATATCTGCTAGCAACGTTCTTTGCCGCATTAACTGCTGTTGTTGCAAGCTTTATGTTCCCATCAGTTTTAACGCTAGTTGTTAATGAATCACAACTGTCACCACCTGAAAATATCGCTGAAGTACTTAAAGGGGTATTAATTAATGTGGTCGCAAACCCTGTTGATGCGCTTATCAATGGTAATTACATGGGGATCTTAGCATGGTCTATTGGGCTAGGTTTAGCATTGCGCCATGCAAGTGATACTACAAAAGCTTTAACACAAGATTTAGCGGATGCAGTGACAAACTTGGTACGTGTTGTTATTCGTTTAGCCCCTATCGGTATTTTTGGTTTAGTGTCGTCAACTATCGCAACAACTGGCTTTGAAGTTTTAGCGGGTTATTTACAGGTACTGATTGTATTGATTGGCTGTATGCTGTTTGTTGCTTTAGTCGTGAATCCACTGATTGTATTTTGGAAAATCCGCAGTAACCCATATCCATTAGTATGGGCATGTTTGCGTGAAAGTGGTGTAACAGCCTTCTTTACACGTAGCTCAGCAGCAAACATCCCTGTGAATATGGCAATGTGTCGTCGTATGAATTTAGATGAAGACACTTATTCTGTTTCAATTCCATTAGGTGCAACCATCAATATGGGTGGTGCAGCAATTACTATCACGATTTTGACATTAGCGGCAGTAAATACACTGGGTATGCCTGTTGATGTGCCAACAGCACTATTACTAAGCCTTGTTGCTGCAGTTTGTGCATGTGGTGCATCTGGTGTTGCTGGGGGATCTCTACTGTTAATTCCACTAGCTTGTAGCATGTTTGGTATTAGTAATGATATCGCTATGCAAGTGGTTGCCGTGGGTGTGATGATTGGTGTGTTACAAGATTCAGCTGAAACCGCACTGAATTCATCAACAGATGTTCTCTTTACCGCAACAGTCTGTATCGCAGAAGATAATCGTATTTCAGATAATCCATTAACTGAAAAAAATAATGGGTAAAAAGGGTAAGTAGTAAGACAGGAAGAGCTGTAAAAATAATAATCAATAATAAAAAATAGAACCCCACATTTTTGAACTGACCCCAGTTTATTGGACAGTTTAAATTAGTTAGGTAAAGACTGAGTTCGGTATTGAACCGGACTCAGTCCTTTTAATTTTATCTTGATCCGTTCCGTATTGTAATACTTGA
>NZ_PENV01000037.1:0-6056 GCF_003144375.1 Proteus genomosp. 4 str. ATCC 51469 | reverse complement strand
TCAAGCCATGAAGTTATTTGTTTGGCTGTTAGATAATTATTCTCAACCACCACTTTCCCTGCTTGGGCAGCATTGGCAACACCTGCACTATTATCGCTGATTAAACCGCCAACAATCCCTGAAGTTAACGTTGCTCATGCACTTATATTCTGCTTTTCAGTTTCGGTGAGTTCTTCGGGGGTTTTGCCATAAAGTGAGTGCGATAAAATACCCACTGTTTCCCCTGTCATTGCGCCAGAGGCTTGCACTACTGCATTCTCGCCTTTTGCCAATGCAAGGCCTGCATTCAGTAAGCCGTGGGTAATGGTGCGCTGAATATCACTTTCAACACTATTACCTCGGATTTGGTTTTTCACTTCGTTGGCAAGATAAGGCGCGGAACCATTAGCAATCGCGGTAACAATATTGTTGCCCATGACACCTTGCGTAAATGCGGTGATGGCTTGGATGGCACGGGTATATTTCCCCCGAGCCAAAATCAGATCGGTTGGTATAATCCTGTAAGGCTTGCTGGAAGAGGCGATTCTGAATATCACGCTCGGTGACGTTATCGTTGGTTTCTGAAAGGGCTTGATAGAGATTGTCGTAGGCCGTATCAGAAAGATTATCGAGTTTTGAATTGGCTTTCGCTTGGTTCGTGCCACAAATAGTGTCCACCGTGGTTGCTAAGTCGATAACCTGTGCTCCAATTTCGCCCACCAACTGTTGTTTTTGTTGGCGATTTTGCTCTTTTTCTTTATCGAAGATTTTATTTAACGTGCTGTGAGCATTATCCGTATCTTGGCTTAATTGCGCGATATCTTGCTGTTGATTATCGCTATCACGCACTGCCCATGTACCTTGTGATACCGCAGATTGAATGGTGTTTTCAGCGCTGCCACTATGGTTGCCTGCCATTGCTAACGTATGGCTCATACTGTATTCAGCCAAAATCAATGAACTAATTGCTTATTGTCTGATTTGATAAGCTGTCAAAAAAGAGAATTTCAGCAATTCATCAGAACGACCTAAAACAATTGATAAATCGTCATTATTTTCTATGAAACTGATTTCGCCAATATTTAATTTTAGACATAGTCCAATACTATACTCTGGATTATCTAGTAATCTATACTCATAGATTTCATCCAAAATGCTATTTTTTGAAAAATCCAGTTCAACTAAATTATCTATTGGATATGCAAATGAATCTTGAATTTCATCTAAAAATTGGCATTGGGGTTCATTAAGTTCTTCTGCCAAATTAATATAACCTTCACCTATTGTTAATGAAAACCAACGTAAGCTCTCTATTTGAAAAAAAATAACAACATTTTTGCAAATTAAAGAATGATCAATAAAAAAAGAACGTCGTCTAAAGTTTAATAGTTTATGACCAACCACTTATCTAATCCTATTATCTAAAGTTAGGGGTGGCTTTTATAAAAAATAAAATAATAATACGGTATTATCATTCCATTACGTCATTGTGCATTAAAACAATTCAAAAAGTCATCACAGGCAAATAATCTCCGGCAATTCAATATAATGCAGAAGGATTATGCGCAGTCGGAACATCATGACCACGCACAATCAGCATTATGTCTTGCGCCTTTTTGTGATGTTACTACCATCCCCAAAAATATGGCTAAGTATATTAATTAAGATGTCAATCCAATAAGTTCTAATTCACTGGATATATTCACTGGCATTATAAATAATATGTTCTTTATAGAGCTCGGTAATTCGTTATAACTTAACCTATTAATAGGTTTTGATATCAGCTTATAGCCTTCACCCATTCTATAATCGTAACTAAAAATACCTTTTCCTGCCATCTTTATGAAAGAACGAAAATATAAAAAACGACTTTCTTCATTTTCAAAGTAAGGTAAATTTGATTCTATGATCTCAATTTCTGATATTGACTCTAATGAATCAAAGTAATCATAAATAATTTCATAATTATCTATTGACTCTCTTATTTTCTCAGGAATAGTCCCATTTCCACCTGTAGCAAAATGAGCAATGGTTCCATCTTGGTAAGAAGAAAACCAATCTAAATCATTAGATTCTAAAAACTAATCATCCATATATACCATTATTCATCACCAAATATATTTTTACAATTATCACAGCGGGTAACAACTTCACCAGTTCTAGGACGAACCGCTGGTGTAAGTTATTTTAAATTAGGATTTGACAACATAAATTCATTAGTAGCTCTAAATTCTGCGCAGTTGATTGTCCTGTTGACTGAAGAGTAATTAAAAATACTTCAACATTAGGTATAGCGTTCTTGAAGCCTTTTCATAGAACGCTCTATCATATCTTCATTTTCTGGATACTCATTTAAATAGCTATTCGTTATCAACCGTATTAACTCAACAAATTTCTGAGGAGAGAGAGTAGAACTTTCGTAATCTCCAAACATAAAACTGACCTCATCAAATTCATCGGGTATATCCCAATCTTGGTCTAATGCGTAACCATTACCTTCTGATGGAGAAAAACCATGCCCTTCACTAGCCATCCTTAAAAACGCAGGATACATCATTTTATTATTTTTTAGTGTTTCAAAAATAATATCATATAAATCCCTGCCATCATTTTTATACAGATCTTTTTTTATATTTATTAACCAATCTAATTTGTCAATATTCATTTTTATCTCTTGGGGGCATTGTTATAAATACGTTATTAATTTCTCCAATTTTTGCATCTCTAGTCACCTCCAGTAACCATCAATCTGAGCTGAATCTTGTTTATGTGCACCTGAAATAGTTCCTTATTTATGATTCAATACACCTAGCTGAGTATTATGTTCTGTAATTTTGTTTATTAAATCTCTAGGAATTAGCTTGCTAGTTTCATTAACTTACTCTGCAAGCAATAGGTCTCCATCAAATTGCCCACTAGAACGTTTAACATCTGAAACTTTGCTCGCCTTTTTAAAGCTATTTTGATCCGTTCCTGCATCTCAGCTTGGTATTTCCTTACCGCTCTTAACAAATGCCAAATAGGTTTTTGCTGCTATAAATTGAAGGGCTTTCGCTGTTGTAGTCGGCGGAGTCCCCCCCACTATTTCAGCTGCTTTCTCTAGTGTCATCTCTTGTTGTGTTAAAAACACATCAAGCGGTATACCCGTAATATTTCCTCATACAATCATTATCCCCAAAGCCAGACCGTGGATTATCCAGCTGGTAGAGGATTAAGACAAAAATTTGATCGGACTTTTGGCATCAGTAGCTAAACTAGTTAAGCCGCTACTGATATTAATGACTATTCTATAAATCTTTATATCTGTCAGGAAGATATCTTCTATGCTCTATTAATTTAATTAAATTTTTTAAATCTTCTAAGTAATAAGATAATTCGTCTTTATTCGAATATTCTGTTTTTTCATATATTTGCTCAACCTCTACATCCTCACCCGCCAAACCGGACTATTAATTATCCGACTGACTGAGAGAGTATAGTTATTGGCAAACCTAATCCTAAGATTAGGTTTGCCTAACAATCTAGCTTAAATGCGCATTAATTCTCTTACATAAAAATTCATAAAAATTATAAGCATATAGATTTGACTCCCCTGATGGGAGTTCTAAATATATAGGGCACTCTCCATCTTGATATTTTGAATAATCAAAATAAAAAGTTTCACCCAAATCTGTTTCACTGATAACTAATTGTAATGGCTTTGCAGTTCCATTTCTTACATTCATTAGATTTTGATAAACTATGTCCCCACCACATACATCCTCAAAATTTATGCCATAAATACTATAAATCTCTTCCCCTCCTATTTCCCCTCCAACAAAATTTTTCAAAAAATCCTTATAAGATAAGGAAAATTGTAATCCTAATTTTTCTTCAGCTTTTCTAATCCATATATCATCAACTGAATCATTTACTGTACCAAAATCAACAAAATCACTATGTCCTGCTACAAGTTCTTCAACGTCAACTAATGTATAGTTATTCTTCATAATTTATTTACCGTAAGTTTCCGCTCTCTGTTTCCAGTATTCGTTTTTCCATTGCTCGAAAGCTGCTCTATCAATACCTAATGAAATTGTATTTGTATTAATATGAATAACTGAACTATTACCCTGATGAAAAGATTGGGTTGTTTCAGCTATAGCACCATCTTGTTTTTGAGTCATATGATGTAGATTAATAGATTTTCCATCAGTACCAATAGGTGCTCATCCTGATGCCATTCTCTCTAAGTTTGTACCAGCTAGCCGAACAGTTGATTATCCAGTTGGCAAAGGAGTAAGGGAGATAAGGAAGATCCCTATGAATACTGGGATCTATTATCAATAAAAATTATCGTCTAACTGACTTTCAGATTTTAATATCTCTAAAAATCTTTTATAGGCGGTTTCATCTAATTCAAGTAAGTCATCTAATAATGATTCTTCGATTAAAGCCCAATGATGGACGCTCTTTGCATCATCATTTGAAAAAAAGACTGTTTTAAAATCTAATTGATTATCAATGATTTTTACTTCATCAGCTTTATATGTTTGCAATCCGCCATAATTAATAGGCATTCCATAAAAATATGTTTCATCATCAAACCAATAAATAGCAAAAATATCAACAATAGAGCCATCTGATTCTTGTATCTTCATTTAACATTATCCTTTATTGTATCCACCACTTATTTTGGATCTTGTTGCATCCTCTGAGGTGACGTAATTTTCATATCATAATTGTGTTATACTAATAATCTCAGAAGTTAACGTTGCCCATGCACTTATATTCTGCTTTTCAGTCTCAGTGAGTTCTTCGGGAGTTTTACCATAAAGTGAGTGCGATAAAATACCCACTGTTTCCCCTGTCATTGCGCCAGAAGCTTGCACTAAAACATTCTCACCTTTTGCCGGTGCAAGGTCTGCATTCAGTAAGCCGTGCGCTATCGTGCGCTGAATATCACTTTCAACACTATTACCTTGAATTTGGTTTTTCACTTCGTTGGCAAGATAAGGGGCTGAACCATTAGCAATCGCGGTAACAATATTGTTGCCCATTACACCTTGCGTAAATGCAGTGATGGCTTGGATGGCACGGGTGTATTTCCCCCCCGTACCAAAATCGGATTGGTTAGTATAATCCTGTAAGGCTTGCTGGAAGAGGTGATTCTGAATATCACGCTCGGTGACGTTATCGTTAGTTTCTGAAAGGACTTGATAGAGATTGATCGTAATTTAGATTTGAAAAAACTAGCACCAGAGAATTAATGCATAATTGTGAGTCCGAAACTGACTATCAGAGGTAAGTGGTGGGGTGAGTTAAGATTTACGGTGGGCAGTCACTTTACCCTCACTCGCCAAGCTGGATAACTGATCATCCAGCTGGCTAAGAACGAGTAAACTGATTGAGGTAAAAGATTAAAACTTGTCGGCATAGTCACTGTTTAAATAGCCACTATGCCATTATTTTTATAGATCTTTGTACCTATCTGGAAGGTATCTTCTATTCTCCATTGATTTCATTAGATTTTTTAGATCTGCTAAGTAATGTGATAACTCTTGTTTATTTGAGCATTCCGTTTTTTCATATATTTGCTCATCAGATAAATGAGTTAAAACGTAATTTAAGCAATCTGTATAAATTACAACTTCCGATTCAGATAAACGAATATCAAATAAAGTTACATCTGCTTCTGGCATGTAATTAATTTTTAGTGTATCCATCTTATCACCTCACATAATCAGAAAATTTTTCTTTAAATTCATCTAGTTTTTCATTACTAGGTCTATTCCATCGACCATCTCTAATACGTTGAGCCGTATTTTTGTCGCTATTTTTAAATGACGTAACCACTTCGCCATCAGGCTCAATTAGATGTATTCTTCCATCATTACCTTTTACAACCCAGCGACCATCATCTTGTATTATAACTAAAGCTCGCTTTTGGGTCTGTGTTAATATTATGCACCTGCATGGCTAAATTTGCTGTGCCCGTAGTTGTTACACCTACCACACGGCTAGCAACAGTAGTGCTACCTAACCAACTCGATACATAAGGGCTAATAGCCTTACTCATTATTGGTAAACCTAATGCT
>NZ_PENV01000036.1:0-8087 GCF_003144375.1 Proteus genomosp. 4 str. ATCC 51469 | reverse complement strand
TCAGTATCTGTGTCGGTATCTACATCAGTATCTGTGTCGGTATCAACGTCAGTATCTGTGTCGCCTGTCGATGGTTTAGTTGGTGCGATAGGATCAATATCGATATCATCAAAGTTTATGCCATCATTTGAATCTTGGTCTGTAGGTGGCTCTTGTGTATTTGAATTCACATTACCTTGTACAGATAAATAGTTTTTGCCAAGAATAAATGCATCACTTTGAATATGCTCCCACTGACCACCTTCATAAGCGATTGCAGCATAAATCCATTTCAGATCAGGATATTGGTCGGTTGTTACGCCTTCAATTTTGACAACTTTTTGGCCACCAATCATTTGAACAACGCCAGTACCTACAACAGTCTTATAATCATAAAAATCATAGACTTTTATCTGTTGTCCTACTTCAAATTTGGTACTCTTCAAGTAAAGGTGTTTTTTGTTATCCACCCAAGCTGTCACATCTTTCGTGGTAATGTCAGCATATTTACCCGTTATTAAATCACTATGAATTTCGGCTGGTGACTCTTTCTTACCGAAAGAAGCACTCTTAGAAGATTCATTTTCACCAACACCAACACGACTAATGGCTAAATTGCTTGAATCACCTAACCCTTTAACGGTATCCCATGAATGTGCGCCAGAATATTCAGTCACCACCCCCACAAATTTACCATTATGTAATGCCACATGCCCTTTACCGATTTCTTCAAAATCTCGTATACCTAATAGGTTTGTTGAGACTTTATAGAGAGTAAAGGCATCACCAGCTTTCAAACCGTCACCCGTGATCATAATCGTATGATCTTCAGTGATGTATGCTTCGACATTCTTAGGTGTTGAAGAATCCTTAACTTTAAAGCTACGACTAATATCTGAGGTGTCTTTTCCTAACTCTTTTTGATAGCCATACAGATAACTTAAATCGTTACCACTCGACTTGATATTGTTTGCTGTTTCTTTGTCTACAAAAATATCAACGTATTTGCTGCCATCTGTACGAGTGTGAACAGTACCTGAACCAAATGTTTTATCGACAGTACCAGAAATATTACCTAGCCATGCGCTATACCACGGTAAATCTTTACCTCCTAATGTAAAGACCGCACCATCAACAAGTCGGGCTCCTTCGATATGAATTTTACCGTCATTGGTAACAGTAATATCCAATGCGGTATCCAATGCACCCGCTGGTTTCTGCGTTTTTTCTCCCGTACTTAAATAAGGGTCAAACATTTTCAGAGAGTTAAGTGCATCGTTATAATCTTGCTGCAATTCAGCCAGCTTGATCTTCGAAATCGTTCCTGACAACTTAGCTTCCGTCATCACTTTATTGGCAGTTTGTAACTGTGTATAAAGCGAGTTGTAAACTAAATCTTTTTGTTCTTTGGTATCTGTTGCATTGAGTAACTTCTCAATGTTTTTCGCTTCAGAAACAACATTATCAATTAATATTTGAGCCGCGACGATTGGATCTTCAGCTGACAAATTATTGACTGAAATGTTGAGTTTATTCAGATTAGCCTGAACCATATCCAGTGGTGCGCCATCAATAATTGATTGCTCAACTAATTGATAAGCTTCACTCAGTTCTGCAGCTAATTTCTGAACAGCATCATATTTCTCACTCGCACTCTTAATACCTGACAGCTCTTTTGAAGAGGCATAAGCCTGATTCGTCATTTCCGTCAGTTGAGTGATGCTATTCCATGCTTTTGAGAAACCTTCAATTTCTTTACTAAATTCTTCAATTTGATAATTGTAATACGCTAATTTAACGTCTTTAACGCCTTTCGCGGAGTACTCTTCCGATAGTACTTTCGCATCATTTAATGCACGAATAGCAATTTTGTACTGCTCTTCAAAGACAGCATGATTAGAAAGCGTTGATTTATCTAAGTTGATATGTGCGTTATACACAGACTCTTGCAGTAAACTCATGACAATATCGAGGTCAGCAAAGGCTTGCTCACCTAACTGTCCATGGAATTCATTCATTAAGTTTACTTTGGTTTCATTAGCCGTATGCGCTGCACTATTAAGATAAGTCGTGCCTGCACTGTCTAATCCCAACTCTTTCGCTTTATTAGCACGCTCTTTACCTTCAGCTAATAACGCATTTGCTTCCGTTACGATAGATAAGAACTCGGTAGGATCTTTGATTACCGAAGTTGGGTCTTTTTTCAGTAGCTCATCAGCTTTTTTATACTCATTTGTCGCAGTTGTTAATAACTCTAAAGAGAGTGACATACGTGAGTAAGCATCAATTTCCTGAAGAACCCCTTTTGGATAATCAAGTTTGTTATCAAGTGAGTTGTAATACTTGTTGAGTTGATCTGTAAGATAATCTGGAACACCTTTGCTAGAAGCATTTGCTACTGCATCTTTAGCATTATTCAGACTATCTTGAGCCGCAATGACACTATTTTTAATTGCTGTCGCTTGCTGAATAGAAGTAATGTTGTTCTCTTTTGCTTCAGCCGCTTTATCAACCGCTTTTCTAACAGCAACCTCAGCTTCAGTTATTGCAGCTTTGGCATCGTTATAGGCTTCAATAATATCTTCTTCAGTAAGTTGATTATCTTTTGCTTGAGCAATCAATACTTCAGATTCATTATTTTGTTTATCAACAAGCGCTTCTGTTTCATCAAACTGCTTATCAACACCAGTGAAGGTTTTCAATAAAGCATCTTGTAAAGAACCAGCACTGATTGATGATTTAATATTGCTGACAACATCATCATATAAGCCTTTTGCTTCAATCAGTTGTTCTTTGGCTTCTAGCGCTTTAGCCAGTTTTTTCTCTGCTAACAGAATATTTTCTGCAGTTGGTGTTTTAACAGCTTGTTTCGCTGCCATTAAAGCATCATCAGAGAGTGTTTTTGCGTTATTTAATGCAGTATCAAGTGCGCTTTTGAAAATACCTAATTTTGCCAATGCATTTTCAATATTCTCTGGTGATTTATCTTTAGCCAGATCATTAATTGCATCATTCGCATCTTTAGCTTTATCTTCTAAACCATCAATATCAATCGCATTCAGAGTTAAGCCATCTAACGTAGTTTGCGCTGAACCAATCGTATCATTTGCACTATTAATACCTTTTAATGCATGTTCAATTAAACCTTGATCCACACCATCAATGTTTGCCGCATCATTAATGACACTGTGCAGTTTTTCTATATTCAGCTCAGCTTTATTAATAATATCTTGGGCATCTTTTACTGCTTTATCAAAGTTCTTAACATTGGCAGGACTTGGATTTTTCTGTGCGTGATCAAAAGCTGTTTGTGCTTTATCTACCGCTTTAATCACTTCGTTTAATTGCGCATTAATAACATTATCAACATTTAACAATGCTTTATTAATGGCGTCACTATCACCTGAGCCAATTTTATCTTTAAGATGATCAACTAATTGACTGATATCATCACCTTCAAAATCAGGTAATTTTTCATCAGGAATAGCATTCTTCGCTTTCGCAATATTTGCCCCAGCTTTGCTGATTTCATTGTCAAAGTATTTAATATTGGCAATGTATTCTTTAAATTCTGGGTTATTTTCTGGTGTTAAGCCTTTACTAATCGCTTTTTCAACAGTCTTTTGTAAGTCGCTGGTATTCTCTTTAGCTAATGTATACAGCTCATCAGCAGTATTAAGTAAATACTTCACATCTTGTAAAGCCTGCTGATATTCAACGCTAGACTTATCCATTTCGGCAAGTTTTAGTGCTGCTTCTAAGGCTTCTAAGGCTTTACTCGTAAGCTCTTGAACTAACTCATTGTTATTATCAATCGCTGCTTTTAATGCCTTATTGAAATTATTGATACTCTCTTTATTTTTTGGATCTAATTTATCTAATGCTGTATTTAAATCATCAAATACAACATGAGACTCAATTTCCTGAATCTGTTTATTCAGGTTATTGGCTTCTTTTTTCAGATCATTGAGGCGTTCTAAAAGCTCTGCTTCCGTCGCTTCATATTTCGCAATAACATTGCTACCTACACCACCTTTTAAGGCTTTATCTAATGCAGCTTTCACTTTCTCATCAGCTAATTCTGCATTTTCAATAGCTTTAGTGAACTCATTTAAGACTGTTTTCGCATTCTTAATATCTTGTTCTTTAGGTGATGTTGATTCCAATAGTTTTTCAATTTGACTATTCGCTGTTATGCCTTTTTTCTGAGCTTGAAGAATTTCAGTATCAAGTTTATCCAGCGTATTTTTGATATTCGCAATTAAATCAGGATCACCTTCCTGGTTATGTAAATTATCGAGAATATCAAGCGCATTATTAAGTGCAGTATTCGCACTGAGTAATGAGGTATCAGCTTGATCAGCTAACGCTTCTGTAACAATGAGATCAATATCTGTACCTTGTGCTTTTTCGATTAATTTATCGAGATGATCTTTACTATTTTGCGCTTTTTCAATGTATTGAGTCGCATCACGAACTGACTGTTCAGCAATCAATAAATCATCATAATTGCCTGATACTTTAGCTTTCTCAGCGTCATCTTTAGCAATATTCGCTTTTTCTTCAGCTAATTTAGCTAAATCAGCCACCAACTCAGCCGCTTTTTCTAAACTCTCTTTTGCTTTAGCCTTATTCTCATCCGTTGGATCTTTAATCACGTCATCAATCGCAGTATCTGCATCATCTAATGCAGGCTCTGTAATGTCTGAAGTTAATTTATCCAGAATATTTTGAGAAGTAAGAAGGTCATTTTCTGCAGTTGTCAGATGCTCAATCGTGATGTTTAAATCAGTAGCAGCATTTGTCGTATCAACGCCTTTGCTTTCTGCTTTATCAATTAATTGGCTTAATTGCTCTTTTGCAACATTTGCTTTATCAAATGCTTCTTGAGCTATTACTAATAATGCTTTAGCAGCCAATACATCGTCAGATGTTAAACTTTCACTTGCTGTTTCTGCTGCAACTTTTGCTTCATAAGCGAGTGTTTGTGCTTTCTCAGCCAACGTCACAACATACTCAGAGGCAGTGTCTAAAACCTCTTTAACTTGCTCTTTTTCTTCATCTGTTGAGTTTTCATCAAGATCATCAAGGCCTTTTTCAGCATCATCCAATGCACCCTGACCATCAAGATCTGCTTTGATATTTGCTAATGTATTTTCAGCATCACCCACAAGATTTAGCGCATTATCAATATGTTCATTCGCTAGGATAAATTCTGCCGTTGCATCCTGAACATTAACTTGTTTTGCCTGCGCTTTTTCAATCAGATTTTCTAATTGTTGTTGTGCTTCTTGAGCTAATTTAATTGCATCTTGAGCAACAACGACTGCATCGTAAGCCAATTGAATATCTGCGTCAGATTTACTGATAGCTGCTTTATCTGCCGCTTGTTTTGCTGCTTCTGACAATGCTTCAGCTTTTTGCGCTAATTCAGAGCCATATTTAACTGCATTATCAACCGCTTCTTTGGCTTTTTCTAACTTATCTTCTGATGCATCTTTACCCAAATCATCAATAATACTATTAGCATCATCAATTGGATTTTTATCATCAGTTTTACGTAAATCTTGGATAATGGCATCAGTATCATTAATCAGTTGATGCGTTGTATCAAGATTCGTTTGAGCCTGTTGAGCATCATCTAACGCAACCTCTGTTGAAACACCTTTTTCTTGTGCTTTAACAATAAGTTGGTCTAACTCTGCTTTTATTTGCTCAGCATGAGAGAATTCAACTTTTGCTTTCTCTAATAGAGCTTCAGCTTCAACAAGATCAGTCTGTTTACCGCTATTGAATGCTTTTTCTGCTGCTGATTTAGCAAGTTCAGCCAATATCAGTGCATTTTCTGTCACAGTAACAACATATTCAGATGCTAATTCAACCGCGTCTTTCGCTTGCTCTTTATCTTGCTCTGATGAATTTTCATCTAAATTATCAATAATCTCAGTACCCTTATCCAATGCATCTTTTACATCATCAATAAGTTGTAACTTATCAAGAATTGACTGTGTATCTTTTAGATTTTGAGTTGCTTCATCTAATGAGATTTGAGACTTATCAGCATCAATTTGAGCATCCGCTGTATCAACACCTTTACTTTGTGCTTTTACAATTAAGCTATCTAATGTTGCTTTAGCTTCATTTGCTTTATCTAATGCTTCATCCGCTTTAGCAAACAATGTCTTAGCGGCAGCAAAGTCTTTCGCACTACCAGAGATCAATGCTTTTTCTGCTGCCAGTTTGGCACTACTAGATAAAATTTCTGCTTTCGATGCTAAATTAACTACTAAATCTGAAGCAGCATCTAAAGAGACTTTTGCTTTAGCTAATTCATCTGGTGTTGAATTTTCAGTTAAATCATCAATCAGATCATTGGCCTTATCTAATGCATCTTGCTCTTTCAGTAAGTCATTCACCATATCCAAAATATTTTGTGTATGACTTAAAATATCATTGGCATTATCAATGTGTTCTTGTGAAAGAAGTGCATCAGATTGGGCTTCATCTGTATTAATTTCTTTAGCTATCGCCTTGGTAATTAGCGCATCCAACTTATCTTTAGCGACTTGAGCCTTATTAACTGCCTCTTGTGCTTTTTCTTGCAATAAAAGCGCGGTGTTCAGATCTTTTTCTTTGCCAGAAATGAGAGCTTGTTCAGCAGAATCATGAGCTTTTTTAGCCAAGATTTCTGCTTTTTCAGCGAGACCCACCACATAATCAGAAGCTGCATTTAATGATGCTTTAGCTTCTTCTTTTTGTGCATCAGTTGGATCTTCTGGTAAATCTTCAAGAATATCATCGGTTTTATCCAAGATATTCGTATCTTCACCATTAGTTTCTTTATCTAACATATCAATAATAAACTGCACATTCGCTAGTGTATGTGCGGCATCATCAATATGTCCCTGCGCTTTATTTGCATCAATTTGAGCATCAGTTATATCAATATCTTTCCCTTGAGCTTTTTGAATTAAGGCATCAAGTTCAGCTTTTGCTTGTTTCGCCGTATTTAATATTTCATTGGCTTGACTTAATAACGTTTTGGCTAAATCAATATCGACTTTATTCTCACTAATCAATGCTTTATCAATAGCGGCTTTAGCCATATCAGCATAAAGATCAGCTTTCAATGCCAATGCAACAACATATTCAGAAGCTGCATCTAACACTTTTTTCGCTTCAGCTTTCTCTTCTTCTGTTGCTGTATCTTTATCTAAGTCATCAATAATTTCGTTACCATCATCAATATTCCCACCTCCATTTTCGGTTGTGGTCAATGTATCAATGATTTTTTCAGCTGAATTCAGCGCACTGTTGGCTTCATCTAACTGTGCTTGAGCTGTTTCTGCGACCTGTTGTGCATCGGCAGTATCAACCCCTTTAGCATTTGCTTTGCCGATCAACGCATCTAATTTGGCTTTCACCGCTTCAGCGTTAGCAACGGCTTCTTGCGCCACTTTCAGTTCCGCTTGCGCTTGGGCTAAATCGGCTTTATCACCACTTATTAACGCTTTTTCCGCCGCGGTTTCTGCCGCTTGGGCTAACGCTAAGGCATCAGTAATTTGCTGACCAATCAACTCAGCCGCATTATCCAATTTCGCTTTAACTTCGGCTTTTTCTTTGTCAGACGCATCATCCGGCAGATCGTCGATCGCTGTATCAGTGTCATCAATCACATCGACGTCTAACAGGCTGTCGATGATTTGCTGAGCATTTTCTAAGGCTAATTGTGCGTCATCTAACTGACTTTGCGCTTTATCTGCAACCTGTTGTGCATCGGCAGTATCAACCCCTTTAGCATTTGCTTTGCCGATCAACGCATCTAATTTGGCTTTCACCGCTTCAGCCTTAGCAACGGCTTCTTGCGCCACTTTCAGTTCCGCTTGCGCTTGGGCTAAATCGGCTTTATCACCACTTATTAACGCTTTTTCCGCCGCGGTTTCTGCCGCTTTGGCTAACGCTAAGGCATCAGTAATTTGCTGGCCAATTAACTCAGCCGCATTATCCAGCTTCGCTTTAACTTCGGCTTTTTCTTTGTCAGACGCATCATCCGGCAGATCGTCGATCGCCGTATCAGTGTCATCAATCACATCGACATCTAACAGGCT
>NZ_PENV01000035.1:0-8775 GCF_003144375.1 Proteus genomosp. 4 str. ATCC 51469 | reverse complement strand
CGAAAAGGAAAGCGCGGGTAATAAAACAGAATTTGCTTGGCGGCCATAGCGCAGCGGTCCCACCTGATCCCATGCCGAACTCAGAAGTGAAACGTTGTAGCGCCGATGGTAGTGTGGGGCCTCCCCATGTGAGAGTAGGGAACTGCCAGGCATTAAATAAGACGAAAAAGCCAACCCAATGGGTTGGCTTTTTTGCGTTTGGAGTTTTTTATATAGCTTATATGCTAGTCGATAATTCATTGAATTTAATAATCGATATATAGAAAACAAATAAAGCTAAAATTGTTGTTACATTCCTCAATTGATCTTTAAAACAGCCACTCTTAACGCTATTAAATCCTATTTATGGCATTCCATTAGTAAGATCATCACCGTATCAAGCATCTAACATTACTTAATTTGATACCTAGAGTTGTTCTTTTCTATTTTTATTATCTCAAACAGATCTTATTAGAAATAGATAATGAAGGTATAAACACACTCTTTATTATTAAGTGTATTTCTTATTTAGATATTTTTGACGAGGATATTATTGAGGTTCCTGCTCTTCTGAACTTAATAAATCATAGTTTAAGAGGTTTTTATTCCCATCAATAACCATTATTGGTGATTTCGGCTGATAGCATTCTTTTAATGGTGAATAACATTTTTTGGGTGAGTTATGTTCTATACCAAGCCAACTACTTAATAGCCAATAGTTATTTACCGTCGAATAAGGCTCATTCAACGCTTCATCATTAATAACAGGTTTAATAGATGATGAGCTATACCAAATGAACAAAGGAATGTCGTAAGCTTCTTTACGCGGTGTATTTACACCATGATGATAACGAACCTCTCTATTCTTATCGAGGCGCTGTAAAGCATGATCTGCAAAGTAGAGAATAGATGCGGGTTTATCTTTTACTTTTTCAATAATGCTATTAATTAACTTATCTGTATAAGCGATAGAGCTGTCATAACAATTATCATCTTCTTGTTGTGTGAATTTTTTAAAATCTTGATTTGGAAATCGGTTACAAGCAGGTTCATGACTACCATAAGTATGCAAAATAATAAATTTTTTCTGTGTAGATGGTTCATTGAGTGCTTTATCTAAATAAGGAAGTAGTTCTTCATCATAACCAATAAAATCATTCCATTTTTTATTCTGTGCCATATTTACAATGACCGAGATTACACTTGTTTTTTGATTCCCTTTCCCTTGATTACTTAACCAATAAGTTTTAAATCCAGCATGATTAGCAAGGGAAACAATATTATCAGCGTAATGATTTTTATCCTGTAACTGCTCTAACCCTATATTTGAGAGAGAAATTGGTACAGAAAGAATGGTTACTGGGGCTGGAGAGTAAACATTCTTAAAAAGAATTAGATTGTTTTTTTCTTTCATTAAATTTGGAGTTGTATCATGAGGATAACCATAAATACCTAAATGGTCACGCCGAACAGATTCCCCAATAATAAGAATATAAATCTCTGTATTATTATCCTTTTTACTATATTGATAATTAACTTTTTGAGAAGCTATTCTTTTTATTTGACGATTTTCATGAAACGTTCTAACCAGTGCTGCTGCATTATAAAAAGGTGTATTTAAAAGAGTATATTCAGAGATTAATTTAGTATTGTTATCATTTCTTAATGCTAAGTTTTTATATATAGGAATAATTGCTATTAATACAACGATTGCAATAACACTATTTATCGTGGTTTTTAAATGAGAAAATCGAGCGTTTTTATGGATAAGAAAATAATAAATAGAGAAGCTACATATATAAAATAACACGTAATATTTATTATAAGAAAGCATACCAACAGTCTCACTGCCGTTAGTATTTATAAACGTTTCTGCAATAGAAGAGGAAAATGCAATATCGTGTTCACGATAGAAAAATAGAGAAATAGACAGATTTAAAGACCATAGCGCGCTAATTATAAATGTTACTATTTTTCCCAGAATTGAACGATAAATTCCACTACACATCAGCATAAGTAGCCAACCAATGAGAACAATATAAATCTTTTGTTCTATATACAACGTTGAGCCACCAAGTATTGCTGGTGTTATAGATAAAAGAAATAAAAGTGTGTAATAAGTTAGTCGAGACATAATCTATTTAAAACTGTCACCTCTTCTTATGTAGAACAAAAAGTTAACCATTTACCTTTTGACAATACAAGGCTTGTTTGACTGAAATGTGTCTGAATTTGGTATTATTACGACTTTTCTAGCTTTTTTGTATTATAAATAAAGTTATAAAGTGAATAAATAATAATAATTTTATTTGTAATATATTGATTTTATTTTCTTTTTTGATAAGGAGCTAATAAACAGCAAGTTATTAAAATAAACGTATAGATATGTATTTAAAAATTAGATTTATTCTAAATAAGTAAAGGGGATAAATATGTTTGGAATGTATATCAATAAAATAAAAGTGCCCTTCTTTATTATAAAAGAATGAGCACTTTTATCGTAAATTATCAGTGTGTTTTATGACTCTTAGTGATCTTTGCCTTGTTCAATTCCTAAGCCAATTTGAGAGCGAATAAATTGTGCTTGAAACTTCGCTTTTTCTTGCTCTCCTAAAGATGATTTATCTGTAATTGAAAAAAACCATGAAACAACAAAAGCAACTATCATTGAAAATAATGCTGGATATTCATAAGGATAGATAGGTTTTTCATGACCTAAAATGCTGACCCAAATTGTTGGCCCTAAGATCATTAATGTTACGGCTATTAATAAACCAGACCATCCCCCAGCTACAGCGCCACGTGTTGTTAGTCCTTTCCAATACATTGATAGCAAAATGATTGGGAAGTTACAGCTTGCGGCTATTGAGAAAGCGAGTCCTACCATAAAGGCAATGTTTTGCTTTTCAAATAGTATCCCTAAACCTATAGCGACTATTCCCAATATTACAACAGTTACTTTAGATACATTAAGCTCTTTACGTTCATCTGCATGACCATTTTTAATTACGTTAGCATAAAGATCATGAGAAACCGCGGAAGCACCTGCTAAAGTCAACCCTGCAACAACAGCTAATATAGTGGCAAAAGCAACCGCAGAGATAAAACCAAGGAAGAAATTACCCCCAACAGCATCAGCAAGATGAACTGCTGCCATGTTTGTGCCGCCAATTAGAGCGCCAGCGGCATCTTTGAACATAGGATTAGGGCTAACGAGTAGGATAGCGCCGAAACCAATGATAAAAGTAAGAATATAGAAATAGCCGATAAAACCTGTTGCATAGAAGACACTCTTACGGGCTTCTTTGGCATCACTAACCGTAAAGAAGCGCATGATGATATGAGGGAGCCCTGCGGTACCAAACATTAATGCAAGACCTAAAGAAAGTGCAGAAATAGGATCAGAGACTAAGCCTCCTGGGCTCATAATTGAGGAGCCTTTTGAATGCACATTTACAGCTTCTTTAAATAAAGTGTTGAAATTAAAATCTACCGTTTTCATGACCATAACAGCCATAAAACTTGCACCAGCGAGTAATAAAATAGCTTTGATGATTTGTACCCAAGTCGTTGCTAACATGCCACCAAATAACACATACAACACCATGAGAATACCAACGAGTACCACAGCAATATGATAGTTCAAGCCAAAAAGTAGCTCGATTAGCTTTCCTGCGCCGACCATTTGTGCAATCAGATAAAGAGCCACCACTACTAAAGAGCCTATAGCAGAGAGTGTTCTAATCGGTTTAGGGCTTAATCGGTAAGAAACAACATCAGCAAAGGTATAACGTCCTAAATTACGTAAACGTTCAGCAATAATAAAAAGAATAATCGGCCAGCCGATGAGGAATCCTATTGAATAAATCAGACCATCGTAACCAGAAGTATAAACGAGAGCGGAAATCCCTAAAAAGGATGCTGCTGACATAAAATCGCCTGCAATAGCCATCCCATTTTGAAATCCTGTTATTTTTCCTCCAGCTGTATAATAGTCTGAACGTGAACGAGTACGTTTAGAGGCCCAATAAGTGATATAAAGTGTTAATCCAACAAATATCAGAAACATAATAATAGCCTGAATATTCATCGGTTGTTTCTCACCACCTTCTGTTATTGCAGCAGCATAAACAACGGTTGAAGAGAGGAGAAATAGGCTTATTGTGTAGAGTAATTTGCTCATTTTTCTACCTCTTCAATAATCTCGTTTGTCAGTTTATCGAACACTGTATTGGCTTTTACAACGTAAATACCAGTTAATAAAAATGAAGCAATAATTAACCCGATGCCAATAGGAATACCTCGTGTAATGTAGCTACCCTCATACAAGGGAGTTCCTAGCCATTGTGGATAGAAGGCGATAAGTAAGATAAATGAAACATACATAACGAGTGTAATAATTGAAAGTGTCCATGAAAAACGACTACGTTTTTTAACCAGTTCTTTAAAGCGAGGGTTATTTTCTATCTCTTGATAAATATTGGCATTCATCAGAGTTCTCCTCTATATAATTGTTTGGTTGATCACTTGATTTAGAGGCTTAAATCCCCCGCATTCCATGATTTTCAGGTAAGAGAGCTTAGCAAAGGCATTTTCATGCCTTTGCATTGTCGTATCACGTTTTTAAATGACAGTTATATTGCTGTGTTAAGCAGTAAGTGATAGAGACTGTTTTTCTTCTAACAGTTTCTCTACAACACCTGGATCGGCGAGTGTTGAGGTATCTCCGAGGTTAGTTGTGTCACCAGAGGCAATTTTACGCAAGATACGGCGCATAATTTTCCCCGAGCGCGTTTTGGGTAAAGAATCTGTCCAGTGAAGAATATCTGGTGTTGCAATTGGTCCTATTTCTTTACGTACCCAGTTACGGACTTCTGTATAAAGCTCAGGCGTTGGCTCTTCACCATGATTTAACGTGACATAAGCATAAATAGCCTGTCCTTTAATATTATGAGGAATACCCACTACTGCGGCTTCCGCAATCTTAGGGTGAGCGACGAGGGCAGATTCTATTTCTGCTGTTCCTAAACGGTGGCCTGAAATATTCAAGACATCATCAACACGTCCTGTTATCCAGTAATCACCATCTTCATCACGGCGAGCACCATCACCAGAGAAATACATACCTTTAAAGGTTGAGAAGTAAGTTTGTTCAAACCGATCGTGATCACCAAAAAGTGTTCTTGCTTGACCTGGCCAAGAATCAGTAATCACTAAGTTACCTTCACAAGCTCCTTGTTGTACTTCTCCCATATTGTCGACAATAGCAGGTTGAACGCCGAAGAAAGGGCGTGTTGCTGAACCTGGTTTTAGATCCATAGCTCCCGGCAATGGAGTTATCATGAAACCACCGGTTTCTGTTTGCCACCATGTATCAACAATCGGGCATTGGCTACGTCCCATTTTCTGATAGAACCATTCCCAAGCTTCCGGATTAATAGGTTCACCTACAGAGCCAAGAATGCGTAGAGAGGTGCGTTGAGTACCTTCAATCGCTTTATCGCCTTCAGCCATTAACGCACGAATTGCGGTAGGGGCTGTGTAGAGAATATTGATTTGGTGCTTATCAACGATTTGAGCCATACGGTTAACTGCTGGGTAATTAGGTACACCTTCAAACATGACTGTTGTTGCACCATTTGATAGCGGGCCATACAGTAAGTAGCTATGCCCTGTTACCCAACCTACGTCAGCAGTACACCAATAAATATCACCTTCATGATAATCAAAGGTGTATTTAAACGTCATTGAAGCATAAACAAGATAGCCTCCAGTGGTATGTAACACACCTTTAGGTTTACCTGTTGAACCCGATGTGTACAGAATAAAGAGTGGATCTTCAGCATCCATAACTTCTACATCACACTCAGTACTTACACCTTGAATAATTTCATCCCACCAAATATCACGACCTTCAATCCATTGTTCTGTATTTCCTGTTCGGCGAAGTACAACAACATGATTAATCGGCGGAATATCCGCGTGATTTAATGCATCATCGACATTTTTCTTTAGAGGGATAGCACGGCCTGCGCGCAAGCCTTCATCAGCAGTGATAACTAATTTGGCTTTCGAATCAATGATACGACCAGCAACGGCTTCCGGTGAGAAACCACCAAAAATAACAGAGTGGATTGCACCAATACGAGTACAAGCGAGCATAGCAACTGCTGCTTCAGGTACCATCGGCATATAAATCGCCACAACATCGCCTTTTTTAATTCCTAGATTTTTTAATACATTAGCGAATTGGCAGACATCTTGATGAAGTTGTCGGTAAGTGATTTTTTTCGACTCATTAGGTGAGTCACCTTCCCAAATAATTGCAGTTTGATCACCCCGTGTTTTAAGGTGGCGATCAAGGCAGTTTTGGCTGATGTTTAGCTGTCCATCTTCAAACCAGCGAATGCGTACGTGGCCTGGGTCAAATGAAGTGTTCTTTACCACAGTATATGGTTTTATCCAGTCAACAATCTTCCCTTTATCTGCCCAAAAGGCCTCAGGGTTTTTGATAGATAATTCATAGTCTTTTTGGTATTGCTCTTTATTGATCAGGGCATGTTCTGCAATGCTTGCAGGAATATGATGTTGGTTTATTTTTGTCATAATAGTTCTCCTCACTATTGTTAATACTATGTCAAAAAGTCGTTAACAAAAGAGGGGAAATTAAAATTGTTTCTTTTTTGCGCAGAAGATCACGAATTAATGGAAATGCTTTTCATGGAATGTTCAATTAGTGCTAAAGCAAGGTGTGCATTATTTAGCTGTATTTATCTTGTTTAATAGAATTATTATTTAATAAAAGGCTTTTAAATTAAAACAATATACTGTGAAAATTAATTAACGAGTGCTGAATAAAAAAACCACAAAAATAATATGGATATGATAATGATTTTCATTAACGTTTTTTTCACTATAATGAAATGAAAAGATAAATCACATGATGTGATTCAAGATAAAACAGCACTGGAGATTAATATGAGCTATACATTACCTGCACTGCCTTATGCTTATGATGCGTTAGAACCTCATTTTGATGAGCGTACAATGGAAATTCACCATACTAAGCATCATAAAACTTATGTAAATAATACCAATACTGCATTAGAAAAATTACCTGAACTTGCTGGCTTAGATATTGATGAGCTAGTTAAAAACCTTCATAAAGTACCTGCAGATCAACGTACATTCTTACGTAATAATGCGGGTGGTCACTCAAATCACTCTTTATTTTGGAAAGGTTTAAAATTAGGAACTCAATTACAAGGTTCACTAAAAGAGGCGATTGAACGCGATTTTGGTAGTGTTGATGCTTTTAAAGAGTTATTTGAAAAAGCAGCAGCTAGCCGTTTTGGTTCAGGCTGGGCATGGCTGGTATTAAAAGAGGATGGTAAGTTAGCCGTTGTTTCTACAGCCAACCAAGATAGCCCATTAATGGGTGAAGAGTTAGCTGGTGCATCTGGCTATCCAATTGTTGGATTAGATGTGTGGGAACATGCTTATTATTTGAAATATCAAAACCGTCGCCCTGATTATATCAAAGCGTTCTGGTCAGTTGTGAACTGGGATGAAGCGCAAAAACGCTTTCAAAGCAAAGCATAATTGAATTGATCATTTCTGTTCTATTTTCAATGCCGACAATTGTCGGCATTGTTTATTTTGAACACTCTCTTTACTATGGGTCATTGTTTTCTGTTTAGGTAGTGAGCCATGCGTTATTTTCCTAGTGTTTTTATCGGCAACATCACAACAACATCTAATGGATTTACCAGTGCGATCACTAAAAGGCTGGTGGACGGTCATATCAAACTCACTTCGCTGGGATTAGAAGGTGATGAGCAAGCAGAAAAGAGTTTTCACGGTGGCCCTGATCGCGCACTTTGTCACTATCCTAAAGAACACTATCTTTATTGGGCTGAGCAATTCCCACAATTGACTGATTTTCTTCATGCTCCAGCATTTGGTGAAAATATCTCAACAACAGGCATGACTGAAGAAAATGTTTTTATTGGTGATATTTACCAATGGGGAAATGCTTTTATCCAAGTCACACAACCTCGCTCTCCTTGCTATAAACTTAATACAGTGACTGAAGTCAGTAACTTTTCGCAAATTATGCAAGATAGTGGCTATTGTGGTTGGTTATATCGTGTTGTGAGTACAGGAGAAACAGGTAGTCATCATCCTCTTGTCTTGGTTTCAAGAAACAGTGATGTTTCTGTTAAAGAGGCGATTTCAATTGCTTTTCATATGCCTTTTGATGAAGAACTTTATCGTCGTCTATTAAGTGCCGCAGGATTATCTGCGAGTTGGAGTAAGACTATGCAGTTAAGAATGCAAAATCAAACCATTGAGAGTTTTAATCGGCGGTTATTTAAGGAATAAAAAAAACACCTCTCTAAATAGGTGAACTGACCCCAGTTTATTGGACAGTTTAAATTAGTTAGGTAAAGACTGAGTTCGGTATTGAACCGGACTCAGTCCTTTTAATTTTATCTTGATCCGTTCCATATTGTAATACTTGATATATTCATGAAGTTCTTCTTCTAGTTCATCCAAATCTCTAAATTGCTTTGTATAAAAACATTCTGTTTTTAATATGCCAAAAAAATTCTCTATTACTACATTGTCTAAACAATTTCCTTTTCGTGACATACTTTGAGTAATGCCTTGTTTTTTAAGGCTATTGTGATAACGGCTCATTTGGTATTGCCATCCTTGATCTGAGTGCAGTATAAGCTCGCCTCCCTGAGTCAATTTTGAAAAGGCTTGGGTAAGCATCTGTTCAATCATGTT
>NZ_PENV01000034.1:0-11187 GCF_003144375.1 Proteus genomosp. 4 str. ATCC 51469 | reverse complement strand
AGCGCCGACATAGAGGCGATAGATTGTAAGTTCCAAGTATTTAATAGACCAAAAGCAAAACGGCGACCATTAAAATCACGCTCAAACATAGCACGATAAAAGTCAAAAGATTGCTCTGCGGTGCCTAGGCCATAAGCCGTAGCACTAAGATTCAAATGGTTTTCAGCAAAACTCCAGATACTATCAATTGAAAAATAACTATTGGTGTTATCTTTTTGCTGTTTAATTTGGTTGTTATAGACGCCTAAATCATAGGTAGTTACTGCTGATATATTTCTTACTGTTGATTCGCCAAGCATTTCAGTGCGTGCTTTAACTTGTGTTGCAAGACCCGCTTCGCTGACATCTAATGTCATAATGAATGAGTTTAAATCAAACACAAGAGTGGCATCAGGTGAGAGTGTTATTTTCCCTTGTTGTCCAATTTGTGCATCTTTCAGTGATACAAGTGAGCTAATAATTTTTTCATTAATAGAAGCAACTTGAGAATCGTCACTCTCATAAGTTGGAGTGATGGAACTTATGGTAAGTTGATTGTCTTTAAGTACCACAAGTGCATCTGCAATTTTATTACGACTTTGTTCGTTTAATACAGATTGATTAGAACGGTCATAACGTAAATAGACTGGGATCGTCATTCCTTCTTCTAATGCAGTGGCAAAGACGCTAGGAATAATATAATTACCAATCTTTAAACTGGTTGGTTGGCTATATGTATTCTCGGACAATAGGAACATAGCAATGCCTAGTGCCACTACAGATTTACGCACAAGGAGTCCTTATTAAATTAATTTATAATAATAAAATCGTCGTTATGCCAAATACCAACAGTTGATTTTTTACTTTGAACATCCACTTGCTTTAACTTGACACCAAGACCTGGCATGACGTAATAGCGTTCACCACAACGATTATTTTCGTTTTTTGTCACAGCATCTGGCATGCAATCACCTGTAGCGACGGTACGAAACGAGCTGTTTCCTGTGTTGTAGACAATGCGAGCATTTTTATCGAAACGGTAATCGAATTTTTCTTGGCGAGGAGCAACCACTAAAATGGTGCTTATCATGGCAGACGTCGTTGCCGTTGCAGCTTTTGCACTTTGCGTTGATCCTGTTTCAGTTACCGGATCGTCACGCCACACTAAGCGATAGTAACGTTCTTGATTATCACTAGGGCCTTTATAGAAAATTTTAAAACTTTCTTTGGTTTTGCCAGGCAAAATTAAGTTTGCTGGTGAGATCAAAATCTCGTTATTGACTAAAGGGAGCACTTTTCCATCTTCTAAAGGTGATGAAATACGCTCAATAGACAATCCGACTAAACGTGCCTGATCGACATTATTTTCAATTTCTTTGGCAAGAATAGTTTGGTCAGATGGCATAGTTTCGGTAATGGCACCGACATGAATGGCTGCTGCAAATTGGCTATAAAAAACCAAAGGACTCAAACAGGCTAATATTATTTTTTTCATAGCGAATCCTTGAGGGAGAGCGAAAATTCGCTCACCCCTTAATTATTAAAAAACTAACTTTATGGCTTATGGAGTTGAAGTGAAGTCGCCTTCCCAAGTTGCAGTAAACTGAACTTTAACGTCACCATCCCAGTAACCATCAGCTAAATCAGAGAATTTAGCATCAGTACCAGCAATTTTTGCGGAAGCGATATTGAAGGTGAATTGGCTTTGGCCACTTACACGATCTTTACCGTTGTAAGCACCATCTTGTGCTAAGAAATCAAGGCCAGCAGAAGTACCTGCTGCTACGTCAACCATTGTGGTTTCTGTAGAGTTAGTTAATTCAGTGCCATTCCATTTAACACCAACAGTTAATTCACTGTTATCAGATGCACGCGTTAATTTATCGGTGATGATTTTTGATGTCAGTTTGAAGTCAGTTGCTTTTTCTTGACCTTGGATAGTGATATCGAAAGCACCATCTTGAGAGTTAAACGCTTTAATACCTTCTGCATAATAGAAAGTTAAAGATTTTAATGGTGTAACCACTAACATACTTTTAGTATCTTTGTATGCTTTAGCATCCCATGAAGCAACAGCGCTTGCTTTACGAGTATCAGCTTGAGCAAGAGTAGTTGCACCCATAATAGCTACAGCAAGAACAGCCAATGTCAGCTTTTTCATAAAATATCCTTTGATGATTATCTATAATAGATTGCTTTTATCTTTCTATTAATGAAAGAAATTAAATACACTGATACATTCTTAAAATAAAAGAATTTCTCTTTAAATAATTTCAAGAAAATATTTAAAGAATAACTCTTTTATTGATTGGTTTGAGGTGGGTATTATTAATGTCTTTTATTAAGCCTCCATAAATAAAAAGCTTATTCTTTATATTTAAATAAAATCAATCTGATTGTTATTTAATGTGTTTGTTTTTTTTAATTTAGATATAAATATAATTAAACATTATTTAATAGAATTAATTTAAACAATATAGGAAAATAAAGTGATAAGAATAATCCTATAAGTATTTTTTCTTAATTTTAATAAATAAGAAAATTTTATTAATTATGTCTACTTTTAACGTTTTTTAGTTATTTTTATGTATATTTAATTAGTATATTTTATGTTTTTTTGGTTTTTTATAATATTTATTATTCGAAATTTTTAGTTTTTTTTGTATAAATACATTCGATAATAGACTATGTGTATTATTTTATTCTGTTTTGTTGGGTTTGTTAGATTATAACTCTAATTATGACGATAAAATTACATGTTTACTCATTTTTTGAGTTGCGTTGTTTTTTATCTATAAAGTTTTCATATTTCCTATAAATTAAAACCAATAAACTATCTAATTACGATTTGTATTTTTCATTCAGAGTAAAAAATAATTACTTTATATTTATTGCATCGTCAAAAAACTATTATCATTAAAGGATTATTTGTCTTTTTTAGATAGTATAAAAAAGATTCAAATTAAAAATTAATTATATTCTGGTATTAGAAGAAGATTAGAAAATAGTAAGTTTATTTTTATATAATGATTTGGATTTCTTATTTTAAAAAGGAAATAAGAAATTATCTTTATCAGGTTGCTAGTTAGTTTTTTACGTTGTATTAAAGGTAATCGTGTTATTTCGAGGGTTTACCCGCACATGATAGTGCGGGTTTTTTTATGTAGTTAATTTAAAAAGAGGTTATGGTGCGATCGATTCAATAATCAGTTCACCTTTGTTTATATCTAGTTTTAGTTTCTGGGATTCAGTCACTTTTAATAGTGCAGGCCCTAAATTCACTAACATTGGTAAATGCATTTCAGTGGCTATAATGGCGCTGTGAGAACGACTATCACCTTTGGCTAAAGCAATACCAACTAATGGACTATCAGCTAATTGGATTAAGGTGGAAGGGAAAAGCTCGTTAGCCACCAAAATAGCCGGTTGTGATGGTGTAAATGCAGGGCGTGTTTTATCTTGCAATTGATAGAGAACTTGATTACGCAAATCACGGAGATCAAGTTCACGTGCCCGTAAATAAGGATCAGTAAGTGCACAATAAAGCTGTGTTCTCTCTTGCATTTCATCAGACCAGCTTTGTTGTGCGTTAATTTTTTCTTCTTTAATACGATCAACTACAGATGTGATTAATTCATCATCATCTAACATCATGATGTGGCCATTAAAAATAGCCCCAATATGTTCACCTAAGGTTTGAGTGGCTTTTTCCGCATACTGTTTTAGAACGTTTAATGTATTTTTGATGGCATGATTAAATTTGATGATTTGAGTGTCAACATCTATTGATTCAGACAAATTTTCTACGGGCGACAATTCAGTTTCGTGCCAAATAAAAGCTGGAGCTTTAATTTGGGCGACAGGGATTAAAATGCCTTTTAAGGTTGTCGTGTCAGAGTCAGAAGGGAGCTCTTCGCCAAAGCCATTTTGAGCGAGCTCAAGAAAGGCTGCGATTGCTTCATCTTCTTGCTCACCAGAAGCAATTAGTGTTATCTCATCACCTTGGCGAATTTGTATTAATGAGAGTTGATTTAAACTCAGAGGATTAATTCGTCTATCACCTTTAACTAATTGATAATCAGCATGAAAGGTAGAAAGTACCTCTACTAAGGTGGCAGCTGGTCTTACATGTAAACCATGAGGATTACGCACGACCCAGCTTGCCTCTTTACCTTGAATTTTGACGGGAGCATTAATATCATTTTTAGGCTGGACGAAGTTTTCGCCAAGCTGAATTTTTTTGGGGTATAACGAGTTTGAAGCTTCTTCAATGACTTTTTCTAAAGAAGCGCCAGAAGAAGCGGCAACAACTGCTGCAAGTGTACCTTCAACTAAAGGCGCTGAGCAGAGGGTGACTTTTTCAGCGAGCTCAGGATCAAGTAACTCAATCGCAGTTTCTGCACTTAATATTGCACTGCCTAAATCCATCATTACAACAATAGATTGTGCTTGAGAAAGCGATTCTATCGCCGTCATAATTTTAACGGCATCAGTACCAATTGTATGTTCTTCATCGTTGATACCTGCGGCAACTGCAAGTTGGCAATGAGCCGGATTAAGCATCTGACTGGCAAGCTCTGCCACACCATCAGCGAGATGTTTACTATGAGAAACAATAACAATATTTATCATGGTAGGCCTTTATGGTTTGCTTGTATTGGTTTCTTGGTCAGTTATGCATTAATGCTATTTGCAAGGGCTTGTATCATTAGCACAACAGATGCACTACCGGGATCTTTATGCCCAATACTGCGTTCACCTAAGTAGCTTGCTCGCCCTTTTCGAGCTTGCATTGGAATGGTATTTTCAGCGGCTTTTTCGGCCACAATGTGTGCTTGATCAAGGGCTTCTTTGATAGAAAGGTTTTGCTCATTAGATTGTTTTAATGACTCAACTACAGGCCACCAAACATCACACATGGTTTTATCATTGGGCTGTGCTTTTCCTCGGCTCACAATACCTTCTACACCTTCAGTGACCATTTCAACAAGTTGATTGAGTTCTAAATTTTGTAATGAAGCTGTCGGTTTTGCGGCACGAATAAAGAAGGTACCAAAGAGAGGCCCACTTGCTCCGCCAATATTTGAGAGTAACGTCATGCCTGTGGTCTTAAGGATCGTACCAATATCTTGATTTTCAAATTCAGGCAGTTTTTCAAGCACCTTTCTAAAACCACGATTCATATTTAAGCCGTGGTCGGCATCACCTATTTCACGATCTAAGTCTGTCAGATAATCACTATTTTGTTCAAAAAGTGATGCACATTGTTCTAACCAAAGAATGATTTGAGTATGAGTTAAAGCCATTTCGTGTTCCTTTTTTTGTAATTAAAGACTTATTTCACCATCGCCGGTGTATTAACAGGTGCATCCCATAAGGTAAGTAATTCGTTATCCACTTTTAATAATGTAATGGAGATCCCTGACATATCGAGCGAAGTGCAATAAGAACCAATTAAAGAACGTTCGATGGTTAAGCCGAATTTTTCACAGCATTGGGTTAAACGGTTATAAACACCATAAAGTTCAGATTGTGGTGTGGCACCTAGGTTATTAACTAAAACAATGACACGATCGCCAGATTTTAAAGGCTGTTTTTCCTGATTATCATCGATCCAAGTGCCGTTTTCACGATCCCAATTACGGATCACCCGTTGATAGTGGCCATTTTCAATTAAGGTATTAAACATGGCATCAACGGTATCATTCAGTGAAGTAAATTTACGGCGATCAATACCTGGCTCGCCATGGATCCCAACACCAAATTCCATTTCATTTTCAGGTAAAGTAAAAGAAGGTTTTCCTGCCGCAGGCACTGTACAGGCTTCCAAGGCAACACCGATAGAAAAACCATTGTTATTAATGTGATGGCCTAATTTAACCAGTTCATCAAGAGAGTCGCCTCTTTCAGCTGCCGCACCCAGTAGTTTTTCAATTAGTACGGTATTGGCAACACCACGACGTCCTGCGGTATATAAGCTATCTTTTACTGCCACATCATCATCAACTAATATTGTGGCAATTTTTACACCATCGTCATGAAGCAGTTCTGTTGCCGTTTCAAAATTCAGCACGTCACCCGTGTAGTTTTTTACGATCATTAAAACACCTTCACCGCTATCAATCTCTTTGGCGCAGTCATACATTTTATCTGGTGTTGGTGATGTAAATATTTCACCTGGACATGCACCATCGAGCATACCTTTACCTACAAAGCCGGCATGCATGGGTTCATGCCCGCTTCCGCCACCGGATAGCAGCGCAACTTTACCTTTTATCGGAGCATCTTTTCGCGTGACATAAAAAGAAGAAGGATGAAGTTTGATTTCAGGATGGGCCTTTGCAAAGCCTTGTAGTTGTTCAGATAACACGTCATCAACTCGATTAATCAGCTTTTTCATCTTAAATGCTCCATTTGAAATTTGTGTTTAGTCTTTAAACCAGAAATCAATTTTCTGGTCTATGCGGCTGACAAATTATTAAGTAAAGGATAGGCAAACACGTGGTGTTTGTATTATTTAAAACATAAGAATTATTTTCATTTAGTATAAAAATAAATCTACATCATTTATCTTTCTATAAGAATAGGTTAGTCAAATAACCTGCCAGAATGGGAGCAAGATCATAAAAATAAATGAAAAAGAGAGTATCTGATTGTGATGGTTACATGCCTTGCAAAAGAGTAAGTGCTTTCTCTCGCTGCTCTGGAGAAAGGTTTTTAATAACATCTAATAACAATGTATCTTTGTTTTTTGCGCTTGGCATAAGAGTATGGCTAAACGTGAGATTTAACACAAAGGTATGTCCACATTCAGGATCACGACAAGCACAATAGAGATCGGATAACTCTTTGTGTTTACGATTACTTTTCTTTATAAGCGCTTTTTCACCACATTCAGGACAAAAAATAGTTAACACACGCATCTCATTTTTCTCTTTGTTATGGGTATATTTCATACCTTCTATATTAGCTTAAATTTGTATTATAACCAGCCTATTTATTGTTTTTTTATATAAATACTTGTTTTTATGCCGTTTAAAGAGTCTTGAAACAAGTTTATTTGTTTTCATTAAGGTGGATAATTCGGTTATTGTCGGTTAAGAGTTGATAACCGAGGTTAACCGAACAAACTTACTAGCCTGAAATACAAACTTTGTAGATAATAGCTTCACGTTAAATCATACGGAGATGAACAACATATTGAATTTGTTATTTATTTGTTTTGTTGGTTTTCAGTGTGAGTGAATAATTAGACAAGGATGTCTATCGCAAATTAACAAGGAAGTTAGCAGTAATATAACTGAATAGCTTGTTGTTTATCGCAAATGGATATTGCGCATAGTTGAAATAAAAGGAACTTATGTTACCTCAATCAGGATTTATTCAGTTACACAGGGTTGTGGTTGCTGCTAATTCTTTACAGATTATCTGATGAATGTTGGGAGGTGAGGGTTCTTTTTACAGTTAAATAAAAAGTGATCAGAGATGAGGTGTATTCATGGATGAATATGACAACACATTAATATCGTTGGTGATCGTAGGCGCATTTATTGCATTAGGGAAGATGCTCGTTGCGAATGAAACAATGACATTAAGATTGTTCATCGGCAAAATTATTTTAGGCTCTGCAGTTTCTGTTGTTGCTGGTGCGCTGCTTATTTTATGGCCTGGAATTAATTCTGTCGCAGTAATGGGAATAGGCTCTGCGCTCGGTATTGTGGGTTATCAATTAGTCGAAATCTGGTTACGTAAGCGAGGTAATCAATTTTTTTCAGGAAAAGAAAAAGATGATACCAAGTAAAAAGTGCAACACATTTTCATCATAATAAAAGTCGGTAAAGTCAATTTTGTCTCGAATGACTAAGGAGTTAGGTCATGTCCAACACACTAGCGGTATATGCATGGATTGCACTAATGGCGTTTAGTTTGGGTTGGATTGCTCAAGGATGGCATCGAGATAATATAACGTTAGAACAGCGGATGTTAATAACGGCAATCGAAGATCAAGCAAGCATGGATGCTTGCTTTGATCTTCAACTTTTTCCTTCTGTATTAGAGGAAACTCATCCTTAATAGAAATAAAAAAACGCTTATTTCACTTAGTGAATGTCAGTCCCTGACCATTCTGCAAATACATTGACATAACCACGGGCTTCTACCACGCCAATCCAGTCTTCACCTTCCATTGAGAAAAGTGAAGCGCTTTCATTCATTGGAAAAGTCAGTTGCAAATCAGTACGATAAAAATACCCTTCTAATTGGTAAGGATAAGGCCATGTGGTTTGTGTCCATAACGCATCTTTAATGGAGATAGGCACATTATCGCAAGCTGCTCGATTTTTGACTTTAGAGCCACTGGCATCGGTATAAGTCAGATAAGCAGAAAAGGGGACATTCATTTTTTTATCTTTGGAGCTAAATAAACAATAAGATTGACCTCGGATTGTTGTTTTAGGTCCTTCAACCGCCGCAGTGATTTTATTTGCTTGGCGAAATGCACTGGTCGTGACGATATAGTCAAATGTTAATGGTGGCTCTTTATCACCCACTTTTCCTTCTCTATAAGGATTGTTGACTAATTCTTTAGAAACAATACTAATCCCATAATCACGAGGCTTGATAATTATCGTGTTCGAAGGAGTAAATTCATAAAATCCTGATTGAGGCACCGCAGTATTGGTAAAACTAAAGGTAAATAAATCTTGGCTCTTAGAGAGATCAACGTTGTTTTTAATTAATTTTTTGAAAAAGCTTTTTGTAAAATGGACATAAACACCCCCATCGCCAGGAGTGACTAAATAAGAGGCAATGGTTGGTGAAGAATAATAAAAGGTTCTTGATGTAGGTGTTGCTGAAAGAAGGATATCACTTGCTGTTGGCGTAAATGATAATGTCGTTGTATCTACTTTCATCGCCAGTCTCATAACATTTAAGCTTTCACCGCTTAGCTCATAATCGACCATCTTACAGACAACATTATCGCCAACAATTTCACAAAATTTAGAGCCTAAACCTAATACGGCATTGCCTTCACTATCGACAAAAATCTCTTGTAACGCATTGGTTGATTTTAGTCTTATATGCCCTTTTTTGGTAATTGCAAAACTTTGTTCAGTCACTCTACCGTTTACAGAGCGGCATGTTTGACCTAATGCAGGGTTGTAATCATCCTTGGTATAGCAGAAAAAATAACTAAAGTTTTCTATACTACCAACGGGTAGAGTTTGCATATATTGATAAAATGAATCAGAGAATATCGCCCTAGGAATACCCGCTTCACCACCATGAGTATTCATATAAGCACGATACATTCCATTGCTTAAAACCTGTTCAGGTCTTTGTATACCATCAGAAGGACAATCTCTATATGTTCGCCAGCAGCGGTTGCCAATAAATGGCATTTTAATTGGAGAGTTTTCTAACCAAATATCAAAGTAATTATTGATAGGTACTACGCCCGTATATCCCATGTAACCTAAACTAAGCTGGTCACTACTATATTTGGTAAAAACGTTAGCACCACTAAAACGGGGGTCCGTTTTTTGCGGTGTAATAAAATATTCGTTATCAATATTGTTTTCAATAAAAACAATATCATTGGTGTAGGTTACTGCATTACATGTGAATGTAGTAAAAAGGGCAAGTATTAATAATAGGTAATGTTTGAACATTATATGCTTTCCTTTAATTCCTGTTTACCAACGTAGTTTGCGGATCACAAATTACATCACCCACCCACAGCACACCCCGAGCTGATGACAAATCTAATTCAGCCTCACAAATTTGTTTATCATCTTGTTGTAATGAAATCACTGGGTAGCGTTTATCAACATCCATCGCAAATTGACCTTGGTGGTCGGTTTGAGTGCGACCGATATGGTTACGTACCTGCGCACTGGCTAACAGTGTGCCATCAGGCGATTTCATTCGACCAAATACGGTAACCATTTGTTTTAATTCAGGTTGATGTACTGCAACGTTACCCGGATAAAGCACTACGTTTTTCACTCGACCTGAGGCGATATCAAAGCTATCTTCACTGTTTTTATCATTGAGTAATTCGACCTTATATTCCGCATAAGGAGAAAGCGGAATAAAGTTATTGCTGCCGGATAAAACAAAGCGTTGACCATTGACGTTGGCGGCAATTTGCCCTTCACCATCAATGCCTGTTTTCACGATCACCCCAGATGTTTCTTGTTTACCACTGGCAGAGAAGTTCATATCACTATATGCCAATGAACCTCTAGCGGTTAACGTAGTATTTAAACGGTCATTATTAGGGCGACTCATGGTTAACGTACCTGCGCTGTATTTGGTATCGAACGAGCCGTAACCACTGACAGAGAAATCACTGTCAGTACCATCTTTATCATGTAATAAGGTTGATACTGATAAACCTGCGTTGCGAATAGCGGAATCTTCAAAGCTTTTTGATGCAGATAATTCACCACGCATATTACCATTACTGGATGAAACGCCGGTACTAAGCCATGTTGCGAGTGGTAATGAAAAATCCAGTGTGATGTATTTTTCGTTAGTGCTGCTTTGGTTATCGTAGTGATAACGTTGAACACCGGTACGCAAACTCATGCTACCGTAACGTCCGTTATAGAGTGTGGTGGAATATTCAAAGTTATTTGATTTGTTTTTATCGCGTAAATCTTTGGTATAGGAATAGGTAAATGATCCGGCATATTCCCAAAATTGAGTCAAATTGAGAGTGGTACCAAAAGAGTAATTATCAGAGTCATACATCGGGAAATTATCTTTGATATTCGCTTTTTCGCGATTAACCCATAAAGCACCAATTCCTTTAGGTAACGAGTAGTTAGCGGTAAAAATATTACGGTTACTACCATCTTTAGCAATTAATGACTGCCAACTGGTTGAGAGTGTATCTGTTAATTGTAAATTACTATTGGTTTCTAATACGGCAGTATTATCAAATGCATATGCCGAGCCTTGTAGGTTTAGGCCAGAAAAAACGCCTAATGTAATGGCACCTGCGCCCCCAACTAAGACCGTATTATCGCCACTGGTTGTACGATATTCATTATTGTTATTTTTAATCCGTTTTTTGTAATCTACATAGCCTGAGAATATTTCCCAACGAAACTCATTTAATGTTGCGCCTCGCATATTGAAGGTTTTATTCACTGTTTGAGCTTGTTTGGAGTGAACCTTACCGTCAATAACGACTTCGAC
>NZ_PENV01000033.1:0-1640 GCF_003144375.1 Proteus genomosp. 4 str. ATCC 51469 | reverse complement strand
TGCTGACCAATCAACTCAGCCGCATTATCCAGCTTCGCTTTAACTTCGGCTTTTTCTTTGTCAGACGCATCATCCGGCAGATCGTCGATCGCCGTATCAGTGTCATCAATCACATCGACGTCTAACAGGCTGTCGATGATTTGCTGAGCATTTTCTAAGGCTAATTGTGCGTCATCTAACTGACTTTGCGCTTTATCTGCCACCAACTGCGCATCGGCAGTATCGACCCCTTTGGCGTTCGCTTTGCTGATCAACGCATCTAATTTAGCTTTCACCGCTTCAGCATTAGCAACGGCTTCTTGCGCGGCTTTTAGGTCGGCTTGTGCTTGAGCTAAATCGGCTTTATCACCGCTGGCTTGCGCTTTTTCCGCTGCGGTTTCTGCCGCTTGGGCTAACGTTAAGGCATCAGTAATTTGCTGACCAATCAACTCAGCCGCATTATCCAATTTCGCTTTAACTTCGGCTTTTTCTTTGTCAGACGCATCATCTGGCAGATCGTCGATCGCCGTATCAGTGTCATCAATCACATCGACGTCTAACAGGCTGTCGATGATTTGCTCAGCATTTTCTAAGGCTAATTGTGCGTCATCTAACTGACTTTGCGCTTTATCTGCCACCAACTGCGCATCGGCAGTATCGACCCCTTTGGCATTTGCTTTGCTGATCAACGCATCTAATTTGGCTTTCACCGCTTCAGCGTTAACAACGGCTTCTTGCGCGGCTTTTAGGTCGGCTTGCGCTTGGGCTAAATCGGCTTTATCCCCGCTGGCTTGCGCTTTTTCCGCCGCAGTTTTTGCCGCTTGGGCTAACGTTAAGGCATCAGTAATTTGCTGACCAATCAACTCAGCCGCATTATCCAATTTCGCTTTAACTTCGGCTTTTTCTTTGTCAGACGCATCATCTGGCAGATCGTCGATCGCCGTATCAGTGTCATCAATCACATCGACGTCTAACAGGCTGTCGATGATTTTTTCAGCCGCATTCAACGCACTGTTGGCGTCATCTAGCTGACTTTGCGCTTTATCTGCCACCAACTGTGCATCGGCAGTATCAACCCCTTTGGCGTTCGCTTTGCTGATCAACGCATCTAACTTGGCTTTCACTGCTTCAGCGTTAGCAACGGCTTCTTGCGCCATTTTTAGGTCGGCTTGCGCTTGGGCTAAATCGGCTTTATCACCGCTGGCTTGCGCTTTTTCCGCCGCGGTTTCTGCCGCTTGGGCTAACGTTAAGGCATCAGTAATTTGCTGACCAATCAACTCAGCCGCATTATCCAATTTCGCTTTAACTTCGGCTTTTTCTTTGTCAGACGCATCATCTGGCAGATCGTCGATCGCCGTATCAGTGTCATCAATCACATCGACGTCTAACAGGCTGTCGATGATTTTTTCAGCCGCATTCAACGCACTGTTGGCGTCATCTAGCTGACTTTGCGCTTTATCTGCCACCAACTGTGCATCGGCAGTATCGACCCCTTTGGCGTTCGCTTTGCTGATCAACGCATCTAATTTGGCTTTCACTGCTTCAGCGTTAACAACGGCTTCTTGCGCGGCTTTTAGGTCGGCTTGCGCTTGGGCTAAATCGGCTTTATCCCCGCTGACTTGCGCTTTTTCCGCCGCGGTTTCTGCCGCTTGGGCTAACGT
>NZ_PENV01000032.1:0-12461 GCF_003144375.1 Proteus genomosp. 4 str. ATCC 51469 | reverse complement strand
CGCCGCAGTTTTTGCCGCTTGGGCTAACGTTAAGGCATCAGTAATTTGCTGACCAATCAACTCAGCCGCATTATCCAATTTCGCTTTAACTTCGGCTTTTTCTTTGTCAGACGCATCATCCGGCAGATCGTCGATCGCCGTATCAGTGTCATCAATCGCCTTTTTCTGCTCTAACTCTAATTGCAGTTTCTCTAATAACTTACCTAACTCATCTAATGTTTTACCGAGAGAGTCAGTATTCGTTGTTAATAGCTCTTTGGCTTGATCTATAATTTTTGAATCAACATTAAGCTTTTCGCCTTGCTCAATTAATTCATTTAATTCAGTTTTTAATTTATCAATTAGAGCAAGTGCTGTTGTTGCATCTTTATGAGCTTCTAACGCTAAATCTAGATCTTTCTCATCACCTGTTTTTTGTGCTTTTTCAGTTGCTTCTGCAGCTTTATCAACAAGACTTTTTGCTGCATCAATGATTTTCTTCAAATCTAATGATTTATCGACAATCAGTTTTTCAGCTAACTCTTTTTCAGTTGGCTGTGGTGGCGTCACATGATCTGATGAACCACCACTACTGCTACTTGAAGAAGAAGCTATTGCGATCCCTGCACCAAGAACGGCAGCACCAATAGCGATAGAAAACCATTCGCCACCAGTTAAACCTAATAAATTTTCACTATCTGTTGCATCATCTAATTTATTAAAAATAAGCTCTAATTTATCTGAATTAGGTGTTAAGGATGCTTTGTATTGAACACCATCCATTTCTACAATAAAGTAATTTTCAGATGTATTAAAAAAATCATTAATAACTAATTTCTCACCGTTATTTTTAACAATAATAAGGTTATTATCGTCTTTAATGATTGTTTTTATTTCCGATCGACTTATTTTTATAACTTGGCCTTTCTCTATATTTATTTCATTTCCAGTCTGATTGTTCATAAATAATCTCACCGTTAATAATCAATCTTTTTTGGATTACATTTTTAGGATTGGTTATATTTATATAAGATTATGAAAACACACATTTTATGCATATTTAAGTAATCCTAACTTCATATTTAAATATGAAATTAACCTACATTGCCTTTAAAAAACAAAGGAAATCCTTTTATAAATTTAATAAAAACAAATGAAAGTAGGCATATAAATAACCTTATCGGTATCATATAAGCAATATTATTTAATTAAAGTCTTTAAAAGATAGGTGATGTTAATTTAGAGGTAAAACCCAAGCCATATATATAGATATAATTATTTGTTTTCACAATTAATGCTATTTCAAATAATTTTAAATCCTGAAATATATTTTTTGTTAATTTAATACCTTATTTATATGTTTTACACTTCAAAAAAATCTATTTATATACTCCTCACACAATCATAAACAGATAATCTTATTTGGTATAAAAATACGATTAAAAATAAAATTTTATAAGAAGAGCTATTTTCAGCCATATAAATACATGGAAACCTAGAATATTAAATTATCATTTAAATATACTTAGTGATTTCTTTTTAAAAAAAGATAAAAAACAGGTTAAGAGATTGTACCAGTTAAAAACAATCAACCAATTCAAAAAGTTAAAACTAAATCACTGATCAAGTTTAATTAAAAAAGAGAAATCCCACCTATTTTTAAACGCTAAAATCAAGTAACAAAAAAGAAACATTTGATTAACAAATCACTTAAGAAAAATAAATGTGATAGTATATTTACTCATTTTTTATCCGCATTCATTCCAATTTATATTTTATAATTCACTATTAAATTAAAAACTTTAACTTTTTATTCTGTTTAAGTATGTATCGCCTTATCTTTCAAATGTATTTTTAATAGAAGATATCTATTATTCGATTTACTCTTTTTTTGATATGCAAAAAGCCTCCTTATACAAGGCCCCCTTGATTTATTCGTCTTTTTTCAGCATTACATTACTAAAATTTTGCCGATAAGAGAGATGTCAAATACTCAGATAAAAGACTGAGCACAGATCATTTGATAACCAAATTTTAGATATTTGCTATAGATATCAACTAAAACCTATCAATATCCAGCGCATCCATACTAAAATGAGAAGGCGATTGCCCCATCTGTTTTTTGAACATTGTCGAGAATGAACCGGCACTGTTATAACCCAAGTCAAAGGCAATTTCAGTAATACCGCGTCCAGATAAGATTTGTGTTAATGAATTCAATAAGCAAACTTGTTGTCGCCATTGTGAAAACGACATTCCTGTTTGTTGACGGAAAAAACGGCTAAAAGAGCGTTCACTTTTATGTAATTTATCTGCCCATTGTTGTGGTAAAGAATCTATTTTCGGGTTACGAATAAAATCACGACATAATTTAGCTAATTTACTATCTTGTGGAATAGGCGCAAAAAACGGTAACGGTTTTGCTTTCGCTAACTCACATAAGATTAACTGCATTAAAAGGCCATCTCGTCCTTTTTTATCATATTCTGCAGGCACATCTACAGCTTCAAGCAATAGTTGACGAAAAAGAGGGGAAACACTGACAACTTCACATTGTTTGCTATGACGAGGAGCTGCGGAAGGTTCGATATACAAGCTTCGAGTACTCACATCTAACATACGAGTTTCATGCCCAGTTTCTGGTGGGATCCACACACCACAAGATGGTGGAATAACCCACTCACCATCCTCTGTACTCACTTCAATTAATCCTGTAGCCGGGTATAAAAATTGCGCTCGACGATGTTGATGTGTTTCTAACAACGTATTGGGCAAATAGTCTGTACCCAGCGCAATAACATCTCGATCAAGTGAATCAACGCTTTTTAACGGTACATTTCTCACAGTTTGGGTCACTCTCTTTTTATTTTCGTCCTTTTTAATATAGCAGTTCTCACGCACTCTACACACTGGCAAATAATGAGCTATATAATTAAAATCGTTATATATTTAAATAAATAACGAAAGTGTCTTATGTGAAATTTCAACCTTCTTGATATCTATTTAATAAACCCTATTAACAATCAAAAAACGAGCTTTTAACACCCTTAGTAAATAGGCTGAAATTCGAATGTCATTGTCTGGTTTTAGAATGTTGGCAAAAGATTAATCAACTACTATCCCTCTCGCAGATGTTAATTCAAGCATTCTGCAATTATCTATGCATTCAATAATAATGCAGCGGATACCAGACATTCCCTTTATTCATAGCCTAGAAAAATCACGCACATTCTTTATATCAAGTATCGGGTATATCGGGATCCGCCTATTATGTTTAAGGTAGAGTTCATTATGAGCAATCAGTCCGAACACGATCGTGATACAAAGAGCATTCTCAACGATGTTAGCCGCCGTCACTTTATTCAAGCGAGCTCAGCATTAGTCACCCTTCCTTTTCTCGCATCAAACTCTTTTGCTGCGACAACAGATAACGCTATCCCAGTAAAATCAATAACAACCGAAGATGGTGAACGCGTTGTTTCAACTTGCAGTAGCTTTGACTGTGGCGGTAAATGTGATATTCGAGCCCATGTAAAAGATGGCAAAGTTACCCGTATTAGCACACGTCCTGATGCTGATCTAGATGAAGAGATGCCTATTATGCGTGCCTGCGTTCGAGGCCGCGGTTATCGAAAATTTGTCTATCATCCAGACCGTTTAAAGTACCCAATGAAACGCGTTGGTAAACGTGGAGAAGGTAAATTTGAACGAATCACTTGGGAAGAAGCAACCACTCTTATTGCGCAAAATATGCAGCGTATTAACCAGCAATATGGTCCTGCATCACGCTTTGTCAGCTTAAGCACAGGGGTTACTGGCGGTATTTTCTCTGGTGCGAATATGTTACGTCGCCTGTTTAATATCACAGGGGGTTTTCTAGAAAACTATCACTCTGTTAGTAATGGAAATACCCTTGCAGTCACTCCTTATACTTACGGTACAGCGGCCAGTGGTAGTACACTTGATACATTAGAAAATACCCCTCTTGTGATTTTATGGGGCCATAACCCTAACGAAACGATTTTTGGTCACTCAAACCATTTTTTCCAAAAAATGAAGAAAAATGGCACTAAATTTATTGTCGTTGACCCTCGTTATTCTGATACCGCCTCTTCTTTAGCAGATCAATGGATACCGTTATTACCAACAACGGATAATGCCATGATGGATGCGATGATGTATGTCATCGTAAGCGAAAATCTGCACGACCAAGCCTTTATCGATAAATACACTGTCGGCTTTGACGAACACCAAATGCCTGAAGGTGTGGGTGAAAATGAGTCTTTAGTTGCCTATTTAATGGGTAAAAAAGATGGCATTAAGAAAACCCCAGAATGGGCTGAAACCATCACTAAAGTGCCAGCAGATACTATTAAACAATTAGCTCGCGAATATGCATCCACAAAACCAGCAGCATTGATGCAAGGTTGGGGGCCTCAGCGCCATATTTGTGGTGAACGGACGGCACGCGGTGCAACATTACTTGCCACTATCACCGGTAATGTGGGTGTTCGTGGTGGTTGGGCTGCTGGCTATGGTATGGCTTTAAACTCTGAATTGCGTAAAACCATCGCAGGGCCAAGCCTATTAACCAACCCAGTAAAAGCGAAAATTAATATCACCAACTGGGTGCAAGCGTGTGAAGACAAAAATTTAGTCACACCACAAAATGGGTTACTGAATGCCGAGAAACTTGATACTGAAATCAAGATGATTTTCTCAATGGCGGGTAACTACATGACGAACCAAAATACCGATATTCTTCATGCTGCAAAAGTACTTGAAGATGAATCGAAAGTAGAATTTATCGTTTGTAGTGATCTGTATCTAACCCCAAGTGCAAAATATGCCGATATTTTACTACCTGAAACCAGTTTCTTAGAACGCTGGAATATCGGTGGTACATGGAGTTATGGCGACTACATTATTCTTTCTGAAAAAGTCATCGAGCCTGAATTTGAACGTCGTACTGACTATGATTGGTTACGTGAAGTTGCCGATAAATTAGGGGTGGGTGAACAATTTAGCGAAGGCAAAGAGACTGATCGCGATTGGATTGAATATTTAGTCAATGACGCAAGTGTTAAGCGTCCTGAAGACGGCATTCCAACCTTTAAAGAACTATTAGTTAAACGTCGTCATCTCTTAAAACATCGTCCACATACTCAAAATGTGGCATTTGAGAAAAATATCCAAGATATCGAGAATAATCCATTCCCAACGCCATCGGGCAAAATTGAGATTTTCTCTAAGCGTTTATATGACATGAATAATGTCGATATTCCTGCACTCTCTCATTATGTGCCTGCCATTGAAGGCCCTGAAGATACGTTAACGAATAAATTTCCGCTACAACTTATCACATGGAAAGGGCGTAACCGCGCAAACTCAACACAATTTGCCAACCCTTGGTTACAAGAAGTACAGCGCCAAGAACTCTGGATTAACCCATTAGATGCCCAAGATAGAAATATTAAAGAGGGCGAAAAAGTCAAAGTGTATAACGATCGTGGGGTAACGATGGTTCCCGTCAAATTAACACAACGAATTATGCCTGGTGTCGTTGCCTTGCAAGCGGGTGCTTGGTGGCAACCTGATGCAAAAGGCATAGATCAAGGTGGATGTGCCAACGTATTAACATCATCCCGTAGCACCGCAATGGCACACGGCAATGCTCACCAAACATTATTGGTCGAGGTAGCAAAAGCATGAGTAAATTTATCGTTTATCCCGCTGTGAGCAACAAACAGCTAGGGTTTTATATCGACAGCGCTCGCTGTTCAGGTTGTAAGGCGTGTCAGGTTGCGTGTAAAGATAAAAACAATCTTGATGTTGGACGCAAATTTCGTCGTGTCTATGAAATCACTGGTGGCGGTTATACTCGCAATCCTAAAGGCGCGCTAGTCAATAATGTCTTTGCTTACACGTTGTCTATCTCTTGTAACCACTGTGACGACCCTATTTGTGTTAAAAACTGCCCAACAACAGCAATGCATAAGCGTGAAGGCGATGGCATTGTCATGGTAGATACTGACAAATGTGTCGGTTGCGGTGCTTGTGCGTGGTCTTGCCCTTATGGCGCACCACAAATGAATCCAGAAACCAAACAGATGTCGAAATGCGACTTTTGTATCGATTTACAGCAAAAAGGTGAACAACCGGTTTGTGTTGCAACTTGTCCTTTAGGTGCAATCCAATTTGGTCCTATTGATGAACTGCGTGAACGTTATGGTGATTTAGATTATGTCACGGGTTTACCTTCCCCTGAAATAACGCATCCAAACCTTGTTATTAACCCACATCAGGGTGCCAATAATGATGGAATTAATAATAAGGGAGAAAGAAAATGAATGAATGGTCATTGTTAATCTTCACATTTATGATGAATGCGACTATTGGTCTTGCACTAACAACAGGGCTTTTTGCTCGTCGCCTTTCTCATTATCTCAATGCAGAAAGCTACTATCGCTTTATGCTGTTAGCCTTATTTGTGATTTGTGGGTTAGCTGGTTTAGGCTCTATCGCTTCAATTACTCACTTAGGTGTGCCATTAAATGCCCCTAATGCCATTAGAAATGTTTTTTCTGCTTGGCTAAGTCGTGAAGTAGCCGTCACTGCTATTTTTGTCGGTTGCTTAGGATTAACCTTTTTATGGCTCTGGCGCACTCGCAAACTCTCAATGCTGTTATTAAGTACCAGTATTCTGATTGGGCTATTTGATATTTATTGCATGGCATCGATTTATCGCCATACCTCCATTTTGACATGGATGGACCCTAATACTTACGTGATGTTCTTCGGCGCGATGCTAACGCTTGGTGCCACTATTTTCTTTTTGCTGATCAAAGTATTACAACGCATAGGCAGTAAGTTAGGTATTGAAATACCACAAGACTCTTTCCCCATGCGTTGGAAATGGCAATTATGGGGAATAATGGCATTTAGCTTAATCGGTCGATTACTGTATCAACCTTTTTATGAGCAATATTTAACTAGCACACTCTATAGCCAAAAATCGGTGACATTTCCGTTATCACCTATTCAAGTGTATTACTCCATTGGTTCGTTACGTACTACCTGTTGGATCTTAGCCACCTTTGCAGTATTAGCTTGTGGCTATAGTTTAGTGAAATTCCTAGCCCCTAAAAATCAAGGTAAATCAACTGAGTCTATTTTTGTACTTGGCTGTGTGATCGCAATTATCGCTGACTTTATGTTGCGCTATGTTTTCTACTCAATTCACTAGTAGTCATTGAGCAAGTCGTTTAAATAATAAAAAAAACAAACCTCATTGATTGGGGTTTGTTTTAAGGAAGTATCAAAAATTATGAGCAGACTCTCTTATTATGCGGCTGCATTTAATTTATTGGGAATTTGTTATTTATTCCCACCTGATGATGACACCAATAAAACTGCACTCAACTTTTTTAAAACTGGGGATTTTGCAGCGCAGTGGCCTTGTAAAATTGAAAGCCGTCTATGTGAACGTTTAATGAATTCTGCTTCTATCGATACAGAACAATTAAAAACTCAATGGCAAAATCTTTTTGTTGGCCCTAATGCTTTACCAGCCCCTCCTTGGGGGTCGGTCTATTTAGATCCTGAAGGTTTATTACAAGGGGATTCTACCCTTGCATTGAGTGAGTTTTTAAAACGGGAACGTTTAAAAGTAAATACGCCTTTTCCAGAGCCTGTTGATCATATCGGTTTGATGTTATTTCAAGCGGCGGTATTGGCATCAGAAAAAAGAGAAGACGCAGTTAATGAATTACTTTCCCTTCATTTGACTACATGGCTACCTCACTATTTAAATAAATTAAAAATGAGTGGGTATAGCCAATTTTATAGCACGTTAACAGAACTGGTAACCATCACGGTGAACGCATTCAGAAAATAGAAATTTATTAACAACTTATCATCCTAACATAATTATTTAAGGTAATTTGGACCACGCACCCAGATTACCTTTTTTCGTTTAGGTCATTCCTTTTTAAAATTATTATGATTTTAGCCCTAAGCGTTTTGTCAAACGACGTAAGTTAGCCGGATCAAGCGATAATTCTCGTGCAGTTGCCGCCCAATTTTGGTTATTACGTAGTAATGCTTGTTTAATTAAATCCCGCTGAAATTCATCCGTTGCTTCTTTTAAATTCTTTTCTTCAGAAGGTAATGTTTGAGAGGCTGAGTGAACTGGATTTTCAGCCCCTAAAGCAAAATGGCTAACTTGTAAAATAAGGCTATCGGTTTTATTTCCAGCTCTTGCCAACACAATTGCTCGATGAATGGTATGTTCTAATTCACGCACATTACCTGGCCAAGAATAGTGTAATAAATAAAGGCGTAATTCAGGACTAATAATCACTTGCGTGAGGTTAAAACGCTGACGATATTGCTCGCAGAAATAACCTACTAATAGCAAAATATCTTCATCTCTTTCTCGTAATGGCGGAACATGTAAAGGAAAAATGCTTAACCGATGGAAAAGATCGGCACGGAAATTGCCCGCTAATACTTCTTCCCATAAATCACGATTCGTTGCCGCTAATACACGGACATTAACGCGCAAATTACGATCGTCACCAATACGTTGAATATCGCCATATTGTAAAACACGCAGTAATTTTGCTTGGAGTGATAATGATAACTCCCCAATTTCATCAAGGAATAACGTTCCATTATCCGCCATTTCAAATTTACCACTACGATGGCTAATTGCGCCGGTAAAAGCCCCTTTCACATGCCCAAATAATTCACTTTCTGCCACACTCTCAGGAAGTGCTGCACAATTTAAATAGACTAACGGATTATCTGCACGATTAGACATTTCATGAATGGCTTTGACCACCAGCTCTTTACCCGTTCCCGTTTCGCCACTCACCAAAATATTCATATCTGCGGGTGCAACAATTTCTATCTCTTTTTTCAGTTGCATCATCGAAGGCGATAAACCAATAATTTCTGTTTTTACTGTGGGCTTAAACGTATTGGTTGGCGTAAATAACATATTTTGATTTTCGAGTTGCTCAATCAATAACGCATTATTTAATGCACCAGAAGTTAATGCTGCAATTAAACGTAATTCTTCATCACTAAAAGTATCGAACTGATGAGGGTCCATTCCATCAAGTGTTAACGTACCAATTAAATCTTGCCCTGCAAATAACGGTAACCCCACACAAGCATGCACTTTTAAATGCTCTCTATCTGGAATAAGGCCATCATAAGGATCGGGTAAATCACTGTCCGCGGGAAAACGCACCACATCCCCTGCTCGCGCTATAGTTTCGAGACGAGGATGCCCTTCTAGTAAAAAACGACGCCCTAATACATCAGGCACAAGGCCATCTATGGCTAATGGGATAAACTGATGAGGCTCATAACGAAGCAATGCCGCGGCATCGCAATTTAGCACTTGCCGAAGTGTGGTCACCAGTCGCTGAAATCTATCTTGGTGACCAACATCTTTTTGTAATTCAATGGCAATTTTAGCCAACACATCAACAGAAAAACCCATAAAAACACCTCATAGTCATTATGACCGCTATTATGGTCATTTTGACATGATAAAGATAGTCATATTGACAATATATAAATAGCCATAAAAATAAAAACTGTTTTAAAACAATAAGATAAAAACTGGCACACTTCTTGATTATATCAATACATATCCCGATAAAAAGATTAATGAGAAGGAACAACACAAAATGGCTATTCATGTTAAAAATAATGTTAATTGGGTTGGACAACGTGACTGGGAAGTTCGTGATTTTCATGGCACTGAATACAAAACATTATTAGGTAGTAGCTATAACAGCTACCTAATACGTGAAGAAAAAAATGTGCTTATTGATACCGTTGACCATAAATTCAGTCGTGAATTTGTACAAAATTTACGAACACAAATTAATCTGGAAGAGATTGATTACATTATTATTAATCATGCAGAAGAAGATCACGCAGGTGCACTCACTGAGTTGATGTCTTTTATTCCTAATACCCCGATTTATTGCACAGCAAACGCCATTGATTCAATCAATGGGCATCATCATCACCCTGAATGGAATTTTAATATCGTTAAAACAGGCGATAGCCTAGATATTGGCAATGGCAAGCAACTAATTTTTGTTGAAACGCCAATGCTACATTGGCCTGACAGTATGATGACCTATTTGAGTGGTGATGCGATTTTATTTAGTAATGATGCCTTTGGTCAGCACTATTGTGATGAACGGTTGTTTAACGATGAAGTTGATCAAAACGAATTATTTGAACAATGCCAACGTTATTACGCTAATATCTTGACGCCATTTAGCCGCCTTGTAACACCGAAAATTAATGAAATCTTAGGCTTTAATTTACCTGTCGATATGATTGCCACTTCTCACGGTGTGGTATGGCGTGATAATCCAACACAAATTGTTGAATTATATCTAAAATGGGCGGCAGACTATCAAGAAGATCGTATCACTATTTTCTATGACACCATGTCTAACAATACCCGTATGATGGCAGATGCCATTGCACAAGGTATCAATGAAATTGACCCCAATGTATTTGTCAAAAGCTATAACGTCGCCAAAAGTGATAAAAATGACATTATCACCAGTGCGTTTCGTTCTAAAGGCGTGCTTGTTGGTTCATCAACGATGAATAATGTCATGATGCCAAAAATTGCCGCCATGCTTGAAGAAATGACAGGCTTACGTTTTCGTAATAAAAAAGCGGCTGCTTTCGGGAGTTATGGTTGGAATGGTGGTGCAGTTGACCGCATTCAAACTCGCTTAATGGATGCCGGATTTGAAACCGCACTAGCACTAAAAACCAAATGGCGCCCAGATATGCAAGCACAAGAAATTTGTCGTGAATATGGCCGTGAACTTGCACGCCAATGGGCTTTAGCGCCACTTCCAGCAACTCAACCTTGTTGTACAACCTCATCACAACCTGAAATTACCACTAGTGTTGAAGCAATCGACTTAGGCCCACGTATGCAATGCAGTGTGTGCCAATGGATTTACGATCCGGCAGTAGGTGAACCAATGCAAAACGTTCAACCTAATACACCATGGAGTGAAGTTCCTGATAGCTTCTTATGCCCTGAATGCTCATTAGGAAAGGATGTCTTTGATGTACTTGCAAAGGAGGCAAAATGAGCACAGATCTCCTCAGTAGTGGGATTGTCATTATTGGTGCGGGCTTCGCTGCGCGCCAATTAGTTAAAAATATTCGCAAATTTAATGCAGATATTCCCATTACTTTAATTGCATCAGACAGTATTGATGAATATAACAAGCCGGATTTAAGCCATGTTATTAGTCAGGCTCAAAATGCGGATGATCTAACAAAACAAACAGCCCAAGAGTTTGCACAACAATATCAACTAGCCATTTATCCTTATACACAAATTGTTGATATTAATACGGATGAAAAACGCATTCAAAGTGCCAAAGATGAACAATGGCATTACGATAAATTGGTATTAGCCACTGGAGCCAAAACTTATTGTCCTGCTATTTCAGGCCATGAACTAATGTTTACACTTAATAGTCAACAAGAGTACCGAGCTTATGAAACACAAATTCGCCAAGCTAAACGTATATTAATTTTAGGGGCTGGATTAATTGGCACTGAATTAGCGATGGACTTTAGTCAAGCAGGCAAAGAAGTGATCCTTGCAGATATTTCAGGGCAATTATTATCTTCTTTGATCCCCTCCGATCTCAGTGGTCGTTTGCAATCAAGCCTTACTGAAATAGGTGTACGCTTAATGCTGAAATCACCATTACAGTCATTAACACAAACCGATAACGGTATTTTAGCGACATTTAATCAACATCATCAATTAACGGTTGATTGCGTTATTGCTGCTACAGGACTCGTACCCAATATGGAATTAGCTCACCTTGCGGGTTTACATACCGATCGTGGAATTATGGTAAATGAATATCTGCAAAGCAGTAATAGTGATATTTATGCCTTAGGGGATTGTGCACAAATCAACGGTAACTTATTACCTTTTTTACAGCCAATACAATTAAGTGCGATGCATTTAGCCAAATCACTCGTAGGTGAAAATAATACTCCACTGAATTTACCACCAATGATTATTCGTGTGAAAACACCGTTAATGCCCCTACATCTTGCCGGTGAAACCGCACGTAATGACTTAACGTGGAATATTAATACAACACAATCTGGTGTTATCGCTAAAGGCTTTGATGAGAATGACGTATTACGTGCCTTTGTGGTAACGGAAGAACAAGTAAAAGAAGCTTTTGCATTATTAAGAGCACTGTCTGCTTAATTTAAATAGTGATATCGCTAAACAAAGCCAGCAACGCTATAACTTAAATAGACGCAAATAGATACTCTAAATAATTCGAGGTGTAGCTAGGCGACAAGTAAATGAGTCGCTAGGAGCATACATAAGTATGTGACTAGTGCGAATGAACGCAGTCAACAACGCTACAACTTAAATAGAT